>SPVA01000080.1 GCA_013530545.1 Acinetobacter lwoffii | reverse complement strand
TTGGCATTAAAATATTGCGGCTTAAAGCGGATTAAGGATGCATTGATATCCCAGCCAATGCCATTCGCCAGATTGACCAGACCGCTGGCATTAATCTTGCCAGCCACACCATCATGACGCAATTCATTTATCTTCAACAGTTCCGGGGTGCCTGAAACGCGCAGTTTCAGCATACCCTGACTGGCTTTAAGCTGGCTGGCATTTAAAGCACCATCATAATTGACCGCATAACCTTTAAAACCACCACCCGCTTTTTCATTATGGAATAACAAGGCAATGGTGCTGTTTCCGGTCAAACGTACGGTTTCATTTTGCTCCGCTAGTCGTCCGGTCAGGTCGACACTATTCAGTTTAATAATCTGCTGATTCGGTTGCGCATAACCATTGGCTTTAACCTGGCCATTCAAACGATCTACCGATGAAGCTGCGGCAATACTTTGAGTATTCAAATTTTTGGCATTTAATACCGCGGTCCATTTTAACTGACGTTTTTCCTGTGGCAGTTCAATCCGTGCATTGCCGCTTAAGCTGCCTGCTGCATTGGCGCTATAATTAAAGCTTGGGACATTCAGGATATTTTTGTTCAGATTGAGCTTGGCTTGGTACATACCTGCAGGCAGAAGTCCTTCTTCATGCTGCTCGACTTTAGTGGCCACATGAATATTCTGCTGACCTTCAACCAATGCCAATTTAACATCGCCAGACTCACTGCTGAGCCAGCCCACATAAGGTACGGCGCGATCAATATTTTTCCAGGCAACATCCAGCAGCATCGGCTGCGCTTTATTGTCTTTGACCGGGTTTTGATCCAACTTCAGCCGGTCGAAATCAACCAGTCCAGTAAGGTGCAGGCCATTTTCCAGGTTACCCGCAGAAGCAATATTCGCATCCAGACTTGGCGGCAAGAAATCTTGTACGACTTGCGGAATGCGCTCATGTTTAGGATCAATCCCGTTCAAACGCCCAGCCAGATCCCAGCTGACCCGATCTTTCCAGCCCACTGTCCCGGCAAGGGTGACTGCGCCTTTCATCAACTGACCATTTAGGTCGGTAATATTCAGCTGATTGACCAGATCGGTATACATCACCGCACTATACTGACCTTGTGGAATATTTTCCCCAATCAGGTCAGTCTGGACGTTCAGGTTCAGACGCTTGATATCGCCATTAAACTCGGCAATACCGTCTTTGGTAAACAGTTTCTGTTCGGCCAGAATAGGCCAGTGATAATCCTTGAACTTCAACTCGCCGCGCATCGGTACCTGAGGACGCATCGGATGCACGATAACCCAACCCGTTAATAAATCAGGTGTATTGGTCGCTACGCCAGCCTGAATCGTGTCCAGTGTTCCGCGTGCCCGCACCTGAATATCATGAATATTCAAGCTGTCTCTTAAAGAAGGCAGATTGACGATGCCTGTGGCATCTAGAGGATATTTGCCTTCAAACTGCATTTTACCCGTGGCTTCACGTACCGACAGATAGCCCATGTCCATACGGGAATCTTCAAAATTTAATTCGGTACCAGACCAGAGTGCCTCATTTAGTTCAATATTATAGAAATCGACTGCATTGGTCTGGGTTTTAATCACCAGATGATCGAGTAATAGATGATCAACGCGCAAGATAAAAGGCAAACGGATAGCATTAAACTTGAACGGTTCGCCCGTTGAAGGTCGCTTGTTAATAATTTGCAGATTGAGGACATCGGCTTCAGTCAGATGAATTTCTTTTTTGACAATCGCGCGCCAACCCAGCTTGACATCAGCACGATCAATTTTGACATCGACTGGTTTCAGGCTGACCAGCACATTTTTAAGAATAATTCCGCGCCATAAATTGCCGCCTTCATATTCATATTGAATAATTTGCTGGCGTTCCAGCACCTGATCCAGCAGAAATTTACTGCCCTGATTGGTCGAAAACAGTAGAGCCAACACAGACAGCAGAAAAATCAGCGAAAAAAGCACCGACAATAGGATGCTTCTGAATATACGGCGCTTTTTCGGCACAACGCTATCTTGTGGTTCTTGTTCTGGCTGTGGTTGGTTCTCGACCATGATCTACCCAAATAACTATTTTTTAAAATGATGTTTTATAACTGTGATCCAATAAAGAAATGTAAACGAATCGGATAATTGTCATCAGACAGTCCAGTCGCAACATCTATACGTATTGGCCCAATCGGTGAAGCCCAACGCACACCCACACCCGCGCCATATTCGGTCGGATTACTGAATTCTTTATTATAGGCATTTCCGGCATCTGCAAAGACCGCAGCACGCCAGCCTTCCTTAAACTGATAATTATATTCTAATGAAGCCACGCCCAAGGCCTGACCACCTACTTTAAAACCGTCAATTTCCGGAGAAAGGCTCTTATAATCAAAACCGCGGATACTCTGGTCACCCCCGGTAAAATATCTCAGGTTATACGGCACTTTGGCAAAATCTTGAGTAAAAATATAGCCCGCGTCGGCACGTCCAACAAATTGATGGTCTGCATTTTCACCCAATGAATAGATAAAACGCCAGCCTGCATTCACAATGGCCATATCGGCATCAGAGAGTAAAGCCTCACTGCCCAGTTCAATCTTATAGGTCTGCTTAAAACCTTTGGTCGGATTGACCCGACGATCACTCTCGGTACGTGAAACTTCATAACCCACCAGTAGCGATTGCTGTTCATCTTCGGTATTAAAGCGAAACGCTTCTGGAATCTGGTTAAAATCAACAGAACCATCCTGTGTTAAGCGATCCAGACGATAACGGGCGCCAAAAGTACGTTGCCAGTTACCCAGTGGATTTTTAATAATCCGGTCTGCCCCTAAGACTGCCGATTCAATCAACAGGCCTTCGCCCTGTGCGACGCCTTCACGTTCTTCACGCTCATAACCACCCACAATACTGACATAGTCATTCAGCGGATGGTGATAGGGAATATTATAACGTCCATCAATCGACTGACGGATGCCTGATAACTCGATGTTGGCATCAAATGAATGTCCGCGCTTGTTTACAATGGCACGGCGATATTGACCACGTAAACGGATATCGGTATCTGTGCCATAACCCAGACCCACTTCAGCACTATTTAAGCGGTCTGCATTTAAAGTCACAATCACTGGAATCTTTTTCTCTTCCCGTGCCTGTATTTTTAAACGGTCCTGTTCATTCTCTTTGCTTTGCTGCTCAACCCGCAAAGTTCTTAAATTTGCATTTTCCTGATCGCGGGTACCGGCAAACTGGTCTTCATCTACGACATTCTGAGTCACTTCCTGAGAAGAGGATACCGAGCGAGCAGCTGGCATCGTAGCAGCCTGATCTTCACTCCGTTTCTGTTCTTCAATCAGGCTTTGAATATCGGGTGCCAGTTCCAGCTCTTTATCAAGCGGATCAGGGCGAATCGCATCCACCAAGGTATAGTTAAAATAACGTGAGTTGGTCAGGTTGTTGGCCAGACTATTGACTCGCCAGAAGGTATAATCTGCACCATCTGTCCAGGTGACTAGGCTTTCCAGTACGTCTCGGTCCAGCGGAAATTCCTTTTCAGGATCGCTCATTCTGAACTCGACATTGCCTAATTTATAACGTTCACCCGTTTCAAAACGCAGGTTCACATCGGCGGTATTTTGTGGCTGAGCAATCTTTACATCATGCAGACGCCAGAATGAATCAAAATAACCATTGTTATTGGCTGCAGTAGTAATCCGTGTCTTGGTTTTTTCATAATTACCATGATTGAAAATATCGCCTTCTTCCTGTTCAGGTAAAAGACTGATGACCTGGAATTGTGGCTGTTCGGCGCCCTCTCCAGTAAATTCAATATTTTGAGTACTGATCAAGACAGGTTCATTCGGGGTCACAAAAACTCGAACCCGGCTGTCAGAGATTTTTTCAAACCTGAACTGGGCATTATAATAACCCACTGCCTGCGCTGCCTGTCTGGACAAGGTGCGTAATTGCGGCAAAGCCGAATTAAAGTCGCCAAAAGACTCTTGGGTAAAACTGGATAATTTGGCTTTGACATTATTTCTTAAATTCAGATGGCCTTCAGGTACATCTTTACGATTCAGCATACCGTTGCTTTGTGCAACACCTTGCCCATTTATGATCACCACATCTGCACTAATGCGAGGAACTCTTGCGGTCATGATCTGTCGTGGAGGACGGATTTTATAAAATAGCCGTTTGAACAGATTCGGACGTTTATCATCCTCAGCAACCAGTGGCCCTTGCACTTCTGGCAAGGTCAATCCGGCTTCATTATTTTTTACAATAATCTGGCTGTCTGCCTGAATCGATTGCATCAACTGATCGACATTAACCGGCGCCTGATTGATTTCCAGCAGTTCTTGCTGGCTGATATCAGCCACCACCGTTTCGCTGGTCTGAGTATTGCGATAGTTTTGTGCTTCCTGTTTGGCTTGCTCGGCTACCTGGTAAATTTCATTGGCCATGTTCTGGTCAATGGTCTGTACTGGCAGATCTTCCAGATCATCAAATTCGATCGGCGTAAATTCACCCAGACCAGATCCCGCATTTTGCTGTTGTTCCAGCATCAACATACTGTCGACTGGTACTTCCGGCTCCAAGGCTTCTTCAATTTTTTCTTCCGCTTCCGTTTCGGACGTGGCCACACCCTGACGAATCGCTTCTTTGGATAGCTCGTCTACCATTTCTGCCTGAGAAATGGCCACAGGTGTTTCGGGCTGTTCGGTTTGTGCCATGCTCTGATGGGATAACATCATAAAAAAGATGCTCATACACAGCTGCATACCACTATGCTGTGGTATGAGAGGCCCCATACTGCGATTTAGCATCGTTTTTTTAAAATTTTTCTTTGCAGGCATAGCAAACTCTAAACGAATACATTCTTTAATTGATTATTTGACCGAAAAATATAAGCTAAGGAGCTTAATTAATTGGTTTTTACCTTTACATGGCTGAAAGTATCTTACATGATTTTTCTCAATGTTTACGCATAACTGACATTTCTTAACGGCCTATATGAACAAAAATGAACATTTGTTAGCTTCTCGGCGCTTTTTACCGATGTTTCTGACGCAGTTTTTTGGTGCATTAAACGATAATGTATTTAAACAGGCGTTACTGCTGGTCATCACTTATGGATGGATTCAACAGCAATCGGCCAACATCAGCACTTTAAATAATCTGGCGGCTTTACTGTTTATCTTGCCGTATTTTATTTTTTCAGCCACTGCCGGTCAGATTGCCGACAAATACGAACGTTCACAGCTAATTCGCTATCTCAAGCTTCTGGAAATTGCCATTATGTTGCTGGGAACTGTCGGTTTTCTCATGGGTAATTTATGGATTCTGTTATTTGCCCTGTTCCTGATGGGCACCCATTCCACTTTCTTTGGCCCGATTAAATATGCCATTTTACCTGAAGTGCTGAAACCAAATGAACTGATGTCCGGCAATGCCCTGTTTCAATCCGGAACTTCTCTGGCAATCCTGTTCGGTATGATTCTAGGCGGCGCAGTTATTGCAGCTTCTGCCGGCAACCTGATCTGGATCAGTTTAACCGTCATCAGCATCGCCTTGATTGGTTATATATCCAGTCGCTATATCCTGAAACAAAGTATTCCCGCGCCTGAGCTGCAAGTTGACTGGAATTTTTTCCGCACCAGCTTGCAGACCTTGAAATATGCCAAAAGCTTACCTCTGATTTTTACCATTTTACTGGGCAATTCATGGTACTGGTTTTATGGTGCAACCTATCTGACCCAAATTCCTCAGCTGACATTACAAAATCTGCATGCATCTGAAAATGTCGCCAGTCTCCTCTTAACCTTTTTTTCTGTCGGAATTGGTCTGGGTTCATACTTATGCCGTAAAATTGGCGGCAGTCAGGTCAATATCAAGATGGTGCCTTTTGGCGCGATCGGTCTGGTGGTCTTTGCCCTGTATCTGGCCGCGAGTCTGGCCTTTGTTCCGGAACGTACAGGTGCTTTAATCGGCCTGGCAGATGTCTTTCAGCAAGATTGGAGCTATTATCATGTCATGCTGGCTGTTACCTTACTCGGAATTAGCGGCGGTTTTTATATCGTACCGCTGTATGCCATGATGCAGGCGCATTCTCCCCGCTCACATCGTGCGCGTGTGGTTGCAGCAAATAACATTCTGAATGCCGTTTTCATGGTATCTTCTGCTATATTCTCGATTATTATTTTAAGTGTTTTAGAGCTTGATCTTAAAATACTTTTTTGTATTACTGCAGTATTGAGTGGCCTGTTTACCCTCTGGCTACTTTACCGCCTGAAACCGATGATCAAAACTGCAAAAGCCCCCTTGGAGGATTAATTCATGCGTCAATATACAGGTCTCGATAAGCTGATTCATTCTTTTGACCAGGCATTACGCAGTCTAGTTCCGGGCACGACTTCAGCACAACGTGAAAACCCGGCCCAACCGGTAGAAACACAATTAACGGTCAGTGATGCACGTCATGTGGCAGGTTTAATGCGGGTCAATCATAGTGGTGAGGTTTGCGCACAGGCACTGTACCATGGTCAGGCCATGACGGCAAAACTCCCAAATGTACGTCGTGAAATGGAACAGGCAGCGATTGAAGAACAGGATCACCTGGCTTGGTGTGAAGACCGCTTAAAAGAACTGGATAGCCATACCAGTCTGCTCAATCCGGTCTGGTACGGTCTTTCCTTCGGTATGGGTGCAATTGCCGGGATCGCAGGCGATAAATACAGTCTGGGTTTTGTGGCTGAAACAGAACGTCAAGTCAGCATGCATTTACAACATCATATTAGTCAGTTGCCACCGCAGGATGAACGTTCTCGTCGTATCTTGGAACAGATGAATGAAGATGAACTGCATCATCGGGATACAGCTTTAAACGCTGGCGGTGTAGATTTACCCGTTCCAGTCAAGATCGCCATGACCGGCATTTCCAAGTTGATGACCAAAACCAGTTATTTTATTTAAATAAGACGGTTTCAGTTTGAGCCCACTCATTTGTGGGCTTTTTAATATGTGTCAAATCTTGAGCGAGATAATAGTAACTCAAGGCATATAGCGATCTTATTACTTATAAGCTCTATAAAATAATAGAGAGTCCCCCACAGCATCCTTTAATCTTTTTTGCTCATTTCAGAAAGCAGGTCCAGCTGGATTTCCTGAATTTGCGCCAACCGTTCCCATTGATGCAGCAACAGATGATCTAATTTTTCATGCAAATGCTGAATTTCCAGTTCGGCTTTTAAGTTGATCTGATAATCATTTTGCGAACGTAAGCGGTCTTTTGCTTCCTGTCTGTTCTGGCTCATCATAATAATAGGTGCCTGAATCGCCGCGAGACAGGACAGAATTAAATTCAACAGAATAAATGGATAAGGATCGGCAGGTTGTGTCACCATCACCACAGTATTTATCGTAATCCACAGCCCCAAGAAGATTGCAAAACAAATCAAAAAAGTCCAGCTTCCACCAAAAGTTGCAATTTTATCGGCGAGCCTTTCTCCCAAGGTCCACTTTTGCTCTAAGGTCGTTTCCACATTTTTAGTGATCAGTTCATGCTGATGCATGCTATGAATCACTTCGAACTCAAGGTCAGTCACTTCACCCTTTTCCGAACTTAATAATGAATGTACATACTGTATGCGGTACTGGGTTAAATCTGCCTGGCAAATATAATCTTGCGGTGTCCAGCTTGGAATATCCCTGGCAATCTCTTCAGTAATGACTTTTCTGACTGTTCCCATCGGAGTGAGATTTTTCAGAAGAAAGTGCTTGCCGCATACCAAGCATTTATGGCTTTCATGTTTTTCTTTCATGATGATTCTCTTTTTAAACCGGCTCACTGAGCTATTATTTTGTTCGATATGCTTGATTTTCTTTAGTCATTTTTACCATTCGCAAATCAATTCATTATCAAGTCCGTCTGATTTCTTGAACTTATGAATCTCACTTCGATTTTATCTTGGATTGATAAAATGCTCAGCCAAGCGCACGATGAGCTGATCATTCAAGATAATTTTCAGATCGATTCAATCCTACTATCTATACATGACTTAAATTTACTATAATCATGATGATAATAAAAAAGGGGCTTCATTGTGCGCCATTCATACCATCTTGAAAAACATTATATCGAACGTGCGGGCTGGCTTCGTGCAGCTGTACTGGGGGCAAATGACGGGATTATTTCGGTCACCAGTCTGGTGGTGGGTATCGCAGCCAGTGGAGCATCCACGGAAATTTTATTGGTGACCTGTGTTGCCGGCTTAATCTCTGGCGCTGCCTCGATGGCAGCTGGTGAATATATTTCGGTTAAATCCCAGCAAGACATTGAAACCAATGATCTACTCATGGAAGAACGCGAACTTCAGCGCCATCCCACGCATGAGTTAAATGAACTCAAAACGATTTATATACAACGAGGTCTGGAACCTGCTTTGGCACAACAAGTCGCTGAACAGCTGACCGACCATAATGCCTTGGATGCCCATGCCCGGGATGAAATTGGTATTTCAGCACATACCTCTGCCCAACCCTTTCTCGCTGCATTTTCTTCCGCCATGGCATTTACGGTAGGTTCATTATTCCCTTTAATTTCAATCATGATTCTACCGGAACACTATCTGGATAAAGGCGTCATGCTGATTGGCGTTTTAAGTTTGGGGATGATGGGTGCACTGGCAAGCTATGCCGGTGGAGTAAGTGTCTGGAGAGGTGCAGTTCGGGTCATGCTCTGGGGAATTATCGCCATGTTATTCAGTGCATGGATCGGATCATTATTTAATGTGTCTGTTGCCTAAACATCCGTTCACCGTTGCATAGGCATAGCATATGATTGAGCGACGATGCTTTTAACTTGCCTGAATAATGTTTTAAAACGGCTCTGCTAACAAAATTAGCGTTTATTTTAATTTACGTTCAGTTTTAATTTAAACACTTCAAACAAAATACATAAGTTTGAGAGGTATATTTATGGAAACTACGGTTATTCTTGCCATCTTGGCGATCATTATCATATTGCTGATCATTTTTTATAACAAGAAAAAGTGAAAGAGCGATGAGGCATTTTTACTGCTTTGAGGGTTTTTACTGATCTTAAAATAAATTCCAGAGCTTTAAATCAATCAAATATTAATTTCCCGTCGGAAAACCATGAAATCCCCATTGGATCACATAAAGAATCCCAAGGATTAAAATCACCGAAACCACAATTTCCAATATTTTCATTTTTAAATGAGTTCTAAACCTAAGCATCTCATCTTATCTGAATTTTTTTTCATATAAAAACAAAAAACTGCATCATAAAAAAAGCCTGATCTTGCTTGATCAGGCTGGTTAAGCATTCGTACTAGATAAATTTTATTAGCAGAAAATTAGGTGATTTGATTTAAATCAGCTGTTCAACTGTTGGAAAGCTATGTGACCCATGCTCGAACATGGCATCATGCCAGATATCAAACATGGGCACTTTCACATCCAGAGCCAAGGGCAACTTTTTTTCATTAAACTGCATATGTTGAAGATCTGATCCCCAAGCAATCAAATCAACATCCAAAGTAATCTGATGGGATGGACGTACTCGCCCTGATGCCTGTTCCAGCTGTTTGAGCAGCTCAATCATGTCTTCACTAGACACTGAACTCCGCAATAAACACGCTGCATTCCAGTAATCTGCACCGATGCCATCGCGGCAAGGAATCATATAAATGGGAGAAAACTGAACTTCTCCCCATTCAGAAATACGTTGCTGTGCAGCTTGAAAATGTTGCTGAGGATGACAATTACTCGCTAATGCTAGGGCGAAAATCGTTTCGGTGGCGTTCAAGACGTATCCCTACAGAATTGGCTTGCGCGATAATGGCAGGCTTACGGATCGTAATATTAATCGATTCAATTGCTGTAAAGGTAGTAAAAAGTGCATTCAGCACTAACTTTGCTGCATGTTCAATCAATTCAGGCTTGGCGTCTTGAATGACTTTACTGGAAATCTCACAAATTTCTGCATAATTCAACGTATCTGCAAGTGCATCTGAGTTTGATGCCTGTTCTAAATCGGTTTGAATGATCAAATCCAGCATTAAAGGCTGAATAATTTGACGCTCCCAGTTAAAGCAGCCCACGACTGTCTCAACCTTTAAACCTTCAATAATAATGGCGTCCATTGGATTGCTCGAGAATTTAATACTGACCACATCCCCCTCAAGCTCCTTTACAAAGGGAGGAGCTTTTAAAGTCCCCCTTTTAAAAGGGGGATTTAGGGGGATTTTTCCAAGTCTAGATAGGGTTTAAGATTAATGCTTTAACAGCAGATTCGGATCCATGCTCTGCACCATCTGCAAACGCTGATCGGCATAGATGTCGGTATACGGCGCCAGAATACGCATGAAACGGTCGAAATACAGCATTTGCTTGAACAACAAGGCAAAGTCACGCGGGAAGCGGATCCCGTGACGTTCACCCACAGCCACCATATCCATCATGATATCGTTCAGGTCAGCAGGATTTGACGTTAACAATTCCTGCGGATCTGCCATCAATACACCACTAAACAAACGTTCCAGATCAGCAGCCAAAACTTTGGTATCAATCTGCACAGCGGTCATGCCCATTTTCAGCATGTTTTGCGCCATCAGCTCATAATTGGTATGTTGCAATGAATCCATGAATGCCATACATGCCGTCCATACTTCAGGCTTGAGCTGACCAACAATACCGAAATCAATAAAACCGACACGGCCATCTTCAAGTAGCATCAGGTTGCCTGCATGCAGATCGGCATGGAAACTGTTACACATCATCAAGCTGCCAAACCAGGTATTCATCGCAGTGATAAGTACTTGAGATGGATCTTTGGATACTTTTTTGACCACTTCAAAATCTGTCAAAGGCACACCGTATAAACGCTGCATGGTGAGCACACGACGGGTCGAATATTGATGATAAACCTTAGGTGCAGTGGCTGCCTGATTGTTGGTGATATTCAGGTAATTAACGAAATCATCCAGATTCTGGGCTTCTTCGATAAAATCGACTTCACGTACCATACGGGTTTTGATTTCTTCGACAATGTCAGCCAGTGAAGCAAACTTGACTTTCGGGACTGCTTTTTCCAGCAATTTGGTTGCCCAATGTAGGACGTTCAAGTCAGTGTACAAAATAGTTTCTACACCGGGTTTTTGTACCTTAATCACCACATCTTCGCCAGACACCAGTTTGGCCGCATGCACCTGTGCAATAGATGCAGAGGCTAATGGTGTTTCATCAATCGATGCAAAGATTTCATCCAGATTACGTCCTGCAAATTCAGAGGCTAAAACCTGCTGGATATAGCTAAACGGCAAACGTGGAGTCTGATCCAAACAGCCTTGAAATTCTTCTACATATTCACGTGGAAACAGCGACGGTGTGCTGGCAATAAACTGACCCAGCTTGATATAAGTCGAACCTAAGGATTCAAAAGTTTCACGCATGAGTTTGGCATTGCTCGGCTTTTCAGTGGCATATTTAAAGCCCGCCTTTGCCGCGACGACTGCTGTTTCCCCCATACGGGCAACTGAACGTATTCCATCTAACCAGATATTGTTTTTCATAATGTCTTAGGAAAAATTAATTAAACGCAGTGTAGCAAAAAAAATTCACTTTGCAGGCTTATCTTGCCTGACAGATTGGGCAATCTGTATCTTTTTCGAAAGCGAGAATCCGCTGCTTAAAACTCAGTCCATCCCATAACAACAGCTTTTGTCGAAGTGGTATCTGACCTAATCCCAGATATAACAAGGCATGATGTGCCTGTAAGCTGGCCATCACATTCGGTGTGGTGGCCAGTACACCGGAATCTGCACAGCGCAGACTTTCATCGGCCTGATTTTCTGGCGGGAACAGGCAAGCATAACAGGCGGAATCCCCTTCGACCATAAATAGCTGACCTTGCAAGCCAATCGCAGAAGCACTCAATAAGGGCACATTCAGCTCCACGCAAATCTGATTGACCAGATAACGTGTGGCAAACTGATCACAGCCATCCAATACCAGATCCTGATGCTCAATCACACTTACTGCATTTTCAGCCGTTAAGGCCTGATTCACATATTCAACTTGTAGGTTCGGATTAACCTGACTCAGTCTTTTGGCCAGCGTTTCTGCCTTATAAAATCCAATATCCTGCGGTATAAATGCCAGTTGTCGCTGTAAATTACTCATCTCGATGGTATCCGGATCGATCAGGGTAATTTTTCCCACACCTGCACGTGCCAGAAGTTCTGCCAGTGCACAGCCTATCCCGCCACAACCAATAATGCAGACATTAGAAAATTTTAACCGTTCTTGAGCGTCAATATCCCAGCCATCCAGAAGAATCTGACGGCTATACAGATGCAGTTCAGCATCGGTGAGTTCGAATTCTGGGGATATGGTATCCATGTTAAATGTAGACAACGTCTTTCCTTGTTTCGAAAATTTTTAACAATGATCGTAAAATTAACTTTACTGAAGTTTTTAAGTACTGATAAATTTCTGGAATATCAATCTCACAGTCAATTTACAGCATATCAATAAATGGT
Organism: Acinetobacter lwoffii; assembly: GCA_013530545.1. Taxonomy (GTDB): domain Bacteria; phylum Pseudomonadota; class Gammaproteobacteria; order Pseudomonadales; family Moraxellaceae; genus Acinetobacter; species Acinetobacter lwoffii_G. The sequence continues at coordinate 26,908 of SPVA01000080.1, read as the reverse complement.
TCGGCAATCGTTAAGGCAAATAGCATATCAGCTAAACGCTCGGTATCAAGCTGCAGCCACTATGGCTTGGCAAGATTTTTTGAATCACCTCAATTAAACGGTTACGGCAAACAGCTCTTTCTAATTTAGAAAAAGTATCAGACCTGAAGTGTTTAAAATCTTTACTACTGAATTACCCTGTAAATAGAGCCACCTTGTTTAGCAATTCTGTAGTCTCTGCCTGTATTTGAGTATGAAAATGTATAAGTTCAGTGAGACCTAAGGCATCTGTCTCTAAATATGATTAATCTGAAAATACCAAGCAATTTTTTCAGCTTTCATAAAATCGTATGGAGAACATACATGACCGAGCATAACAATACTCAACATGATAATCGTGAAAAATTATGGGAATTGATCAAGGATGTTCGTTACACCATGATCAGCCATTTAACCGACACACATGAAATACACTCCCAGCCGATGACCATGCTGAACTCCGAGCAGATGAATGAACGTCAAAACTTATATTTCATCCTGCGTAACACCAATGATCTGGTCAAAGCAGCAGAAACAGGCCGTGGTCAGATTGGTCTGTCTTTTGCAAAACCATCAGATGGTATTTACGTGTCGATTAGTGCACATGCCCAGATCAGTACTGACCGCATTCTGATTGAACAGTTGTGGAATCCGTGGGCTGAAAACTGGTTTGAAGGCAAAGATGATCCTACCGTACGGGTATTGATTGCTGAAGCAGTCAGCGCAGAATACTGGAATGTGACAGACAACAAAGTCACCCAGCTTTTTAAAGCCTTAAAAGGCGGCGTTACCGGCGAAGCGGGCGAACCGCATGCAGAACATCAAAAAGTGAATCTACAAAGTAATATCTGGTAATGAATGAGATTTAGCCTCTTTATCTTAAGAGGCTAAATTTTTGATATATTTAATTTTAAATATTAATGTAATTTTACTGTAATGACATAAAAAATTATAATTTTTGCTTGCCTTAATCTGCTCTCTTAAAAATATAAGTTCGGGAAAATCAGCTCAATATCTGATTAAAATTTAAGTAGCAGATTTATTTCTTAAAAAACCAAAAGGCTGCTATGGCAGCCTTTTAGCATTCAATCAAACAATTAATTTGAAAAATTAGCTGACTCGCTTCATCTCTTGAAGTTTGGCAACTTCCTGCTGTTTGAGTAAATTTCGCTGAATCTTGCCACTCGATGTTTTAGGCAAAGATGCCACAAACTCAATCTCTTTCGGATAGGCATGTTTGGATAAGCGTGAACGTACATAACTTTGCAGTTTCAACATCAAATCTTCAGTAGCCGGATAAGCCGATTTAAGCACTACAAAGGCTTTCACAATTTCAGTTCGTTCTGGATCTGGCTTGCCGACTACGGCAGATTCAAGCACTTCTTCACATTCAAGCAAGGTACTTTCTACATCAAAAGGCCCAACCCGATAGCCCGAAGTTGTAATGACATCGTCTGCACGCCCAATAAAATCAATACCGCCATATTCATTCAGCTTCACGGTATCACCAGTGAGATAATACTGCCCAACAAATGACTTGCGGTTGTGGCCTGCATAGCCTTCAAACCACATCAACGGTGAAGCTGCACAGTCAATTGCCAAGGTTCCAATCCCGCCTTTTTCTACTTCCTGATGTTCTTTGTCCAATACAGCAAAACGATGCCCAGGAATAGCAAAACCGGCTGAACCAACTTTTTTATAATGCTCCAAGCCATGATGATTGGCGATCACCATACCCAGTTCAGTCTGTCCATATTGATCGTAAATATTCACATTTAAATCATGATTGAACCACTGAATCACTTCAGGCGTGAGCGGCTCACCTGCACTGCTTACCACGCGTAAATGCGAACTGATGCCTGCATCAAATTTTTCTTTAAAACCAAAGAACATGCGAAATGCGGTTGGCGAACCGGTCAGGTTACTAACCTGATATTTTTGAATGATTTGTACGGCATTATCGACACTAAAGCCACGTTCATCCATGATGATGCTGTGCCCTAAACTGAGCGGCCCTGCAATGCCATAATACAGTCCATACGCCCAGCCCGGGTCTGCCAGATTCCAGAAGGAATCTTCATCTTGCAGATCTACAGCGTGCAGCATATAACCTTTAAAGGCCAACAAGGCTTTTAAAGGCACAGGAACCGATTTTGCCAAGCCTGTGGTGCCTGAAGTAAACATCATCAGGAAGATATCATTAAACTGGCAACTTACCGGTTCAAACTCCTCCGGTTGTTGCTGCAAGGCTGTCCAGAAATCAGCATCTTGATAATTATCCGCTGCTGCCTGATGCACAGTCAGAATATTAGGAACATTGAGATCATGGAGTTTCAGTCGTTGTTCTTCATCAGTAACGATCAACTGGGTATTGGCGGTACTGATACGATGTTCAATGGCTTTGCTTTCAAAGGCAGTAAATAAAGGTTGGTAAATGGCACCAATCCGCCAAGTGGCCAATATAGTAATTAAGAGTGCTGGCGTTCTTGGCAGCAACCCTGCAATACAGTCACCAGCCTTTAAACCCAGAGAATGCATATAATTGGCCAGCTGTCCTGAAGCCACGGCCAGTTGTTCAAAGGTCCACTGCTCTGCGTCTCCGTTTTTGCCTTCCCAAATCAGTGCAGTTCGGTTTTGACCCAAGTAGCGACCACAGCATTCGGTATACGCATTGATGTTCTCTGCGTTTCCAACCAGATGTTCTTGAACCATATTTTCAAAATTAAAATCAGCATATGCCTGTTCTAGTGTCTTCATGACGACAACCTCTTTCCTGTTGTAGTTTTCAGGCGACCTTGCCTGAGTTTGTCCATTTGTATTTGTTGTTCCTGCTGATTCCCTCAGCATACTTTCTCAAATCTGCATTCATGCCCTAGGACTAGAACATGAATAAGGCTTATTTTTCGATGATTCATCCTGTATGTGGATCATCATTTAGAGTTAAACCCTCAAATTTCCATATCCATCAATGTAAGTGCAGGATTTGAACATCAGTCAAAGTCTGTTTTTTTAAATTAAAAATCAGCGTTGACAGACTTCACGCGCAATCACCAGACGTTGAATATCCGATGCACCTTCATAAATCTGGCTCACTCGCACATCGCGATAAATACGCTCCACTGGAAAATCGGACACATAACCGTAACCGCCATGAATCTGAATCGCATCTGAACAGACTCGCTCTGCAATGGTCGATGCAAACAGTTTTGCCATCGATGCTTCTTTTAAACACGCCAAGCCTGCATCTTTTAATGTTGCAGCATGCAAAACGAGCTGACGTGCGGCTTCAATTTGTGTCGCCATATCTGCAAGCCTGAACGCCACAGCCTGATGCTGGACAATTTCCACACCAAAGGCTTTGCGTTCATTGGCATATTCCACTGCAGCATCTAGCGCAGCCCGCGCCATGCCGACAGATTGTGCTGCAATGCCGATCCGACCAGACTCAAGATTCGACAAGGCAATTTTATAGCCTTCACCTTCCTGACCTAGCAGGTTGGCAGCCGGAATCCGGCAGTTATCCAAAACGATGGTCGCGGTATCGGAACAATGTTGACCCATTTTCTCTTCTAGGCGTGACACGATATAACCCGGTGCACCGGTCGGCACCAGAAAGCATGAAATACCTTTTTTCCCCGCCGATTTATCGGTCACAGCAAAGACTAAGGCAATCTGTGCGTGTTTACCTGTCGTGATAAACTGCTTGGTGCCATTTAGCACCCATTCATCGCCATCACGTTCGGCTTTACACTCCAGCGAACTGGCATCCGAACCGGCCTGAGGTTCCGTCAAGCAGAAACAACCGAGCCATTCACCTGTCGCCAGTTTAGTCAAATACTGCTGTTTTTGTGCTTCAGTGCCATAGCGCTGGGTAATGCCACAAGGCAAAGAATTCTGCACACTGATAATAGTTGAAATCGCACCATCACCTGCGGCGATCTCTTCTAGCGCCAAGACCAGTGACACATAATCCAGGCCTGCACCGCCCCACTCTTCAGCCACTGTCATACCCAATGCGCCAAGCTCACCGAGTTCCTGGAGTTCTTGTACTGGAAATTGTTCTGTTTTATCGCGCAAACCAGCGGTTGGTTTCAGTTTCTGCTGCGAATAATTCCGCATCATGTCCTGAATCATTTTTTGTTCGTCATTTAAAATCACGGGGCTTTCCCTTCTTTATTTTTTCTATCCAGCATCAGCAAAGAATTTTTAATTTTCAAAATCTGATGTTTTTTTGGATGTATTCGGCAAATTCAGCATGCAACTTTCCCTGACACGTCATTGCCATTTTGATGAGTCAAAGAAAGTGTGTTTATTTAATGAATTATTTTGGTGCCATACGGATTGCGCCATCCAGACGAATGACCTCACCATTCAAATAACTATTTTCAAAAATATGTCCCACCAGATGGGCAAATTCCTGTGGTTTTGCCAGACGTGGTGGAAACGGCACCATTTGTCCTAAAGCATCCTGGACATTTTGTGGCATGCCTTTTAGCATCGGAGTTTCCATAATGCCCGGCGCGATGGTCATGACACGGATCGCTTCACGGGCCAGTTCACGTGCCAGAGGTAAAGTCATTGCGACTACTGCACCTTTAGAAGCCGCATAGGCAGTCTGACCAATTTGGCCGTCATAAGCGGCAACCGAAGCGGTGTTCACAATCACGCCACGTTCTTCTTCACCAGCTTGCAGCTCATATTTTGCAATTAAAGCCGCCGCATGACGCAACATATTAAAAGTACCGTTTACATTAATATTCAGCACTTTTTGGAACATTGCCAATTCATGGATGCCGTTACGACCCAATACTTTGGCGGATGGCGCAATCCCGGCACAGTTGATCAAACCATTCAGTTGGCCATATGTGCTTTCAACATGAGCGAAGAAAGCTTCAACTGTCTGTTCATCGGTCACATCGAGCTGTACAAATTCAGACTGTGAGCCCAGTTGCTGCTGTAATGCCTGACCCTGCTCCTGATTCATATCGACCAGAATCACTTTAGCACCGTGTTCAACCAAATGAGTCGCTGTAGCTGCACCCAAACCTGAGGCACCACCAGTGATCACAATAACTTTTCCCTGAATGTTCATGTTTATTTCCTAGCGATTTTTCTATTTCAGATACGACTTAATATGCAGAGTAAACAGAGTTTTTATTCTGTACAATTTCCAAATATTGCATCTTGCATGATGTATTTGGACAATGAAAACAAGGATGTCAGACTGAATATGCATAAGCCTGCACTGGAATATAGCAAAGGCACCATCTCGATTGACCTGGTGAACGAAGCATTGCTGGATGCCAAACGGCTGCAATTTAATATCCCTGCCATTTTGAAAAAAGCCAATATCCCAGCAGAAGTATTAAATGCTCCCAAGGCACGCGTGTCGGTCAGCCAATTTGCCCAATTATGGACTGTGCTTGCAGACAGCATGAATGACGAATTTTTTGGCATGGACAGCCATGCCATGCGTCGTGGCAGTTTTAAATTGCTTTCGAAAATGGTTATGCAGGCAGATACATTGGAAAAAGCCCTGCAACACATTCTGCAATTTCTCAATCTGGTTTTGGACGATCTGCAAAGCACGCTCATGGTTGAAGAACACTATGCCTATATCGTGATTTATGATCTAAAATCGACTAAACGCATGTTTAGTTACGCGACTTATCTGATGCTGATTCATACCCTGATCTGCTGGTTAAGTGGACAACGGATTTTGCTTAATCAGATTCAATTGAAATGTGAAGCACCACTGGATGATTTTGATTATAAAGTTCGGTTCTGTGAACAGATTGAATATCAGGCCAGCGAAAACTATGTGCAATTTGATGCAAGCTATCTGCAATTACCAATCAAACAGGATACTCAGTCCTGGTATCAGTTTATTCAGCAAACCCCACAAAATTTATTGGTGCGTTTTAAAAACCCCTATGCCTTGAGCACCCAGATTCGCCGTCAATTACTGCAAGTTTCACCGGCAGAATGGCTGGAACTGAATGAACTGGCCTTAAAAATGAATATGTCTGAAGCGACCATGCAACGGCGTTTAAAAAGTGAAGGTGTCAGCTATCAACAGTTAAAAAATGAGATACGCCGGGATACCGCCATTGAGTTACTGACCCGTACTGAACAAAGTTTACAAGAGATCAGCGATCAGCTTAATTTTCAGGAATCCAGTGCATTTCATCGTGCATTCAAAAAGTGGACTGGCGTCAGTCCAGGCGCGTATCGACAAAATAATATTAGATAATTTATATAAATTTAGACTTTAAAAATATTACCGAAAAACACTTGGATTCTAAGCATTTATTTTTATTATGATTATATATTTCAAGCCCTAAAACATATATTAGCAGGACTACACAGTCACCCGGAAAGCTTTGCAATTCACCCGGAAATAGATTATTTTTCATTCAATTTATAGCACTTTTGCTATTGGCTGTACTCTCCATTTTCCTTTCTAGTTGAAGGTATCTCCATGTTAAAGATGACTGATGTACTTGGGCAAAATCTTGTCCAAAACTTCTCTAAAGCTTTATTTTCTTCGACTGATCTCATCACAGAACAGTTGAATCAAGGGATTTTAAATGCATCGGATGCAGAACTGAAAGATGCAATTTTGCACTTCTTTAACCAAGTAGATGCTGTGGAAGCGGCTCAGGCCCTTGAAATTCCAGCAGAACGTATAAGTGGATTACAGGAAGGTATCGCCTTGAAAGATGAAAAATATCTGGCAGATACTTTGAAAGTTGTGGCACTTTGTCTGGCAATGGAAACCGGTAGCCTAGATCAGGTAGAAGTCTATGACTGTCTACAGGATTATCCGATGTAATTCTTTTTAAGAATTCCTCGAAAGCGATGCTCTGGCATCGCTTTTTTTGTTTAATGTAGTCGCTTTTTTATAGAAAAAGAATTACAGATTAATGCGGCCATTGCGCCAAAGTCACACGATCATTCCCGCCATAATCTTTAACCGTGCGGACTTGCTTATAACCCGCCTGTTTAAATAGATGTTGTACGGCATCTGCCTGATCATAACCATGTTCAAGCACCACCCAACCATTCACAGTCAAATGCTTCTTGGCTTGCAGAATAATCATTTCAATATCGGCCAGCCCCTTTTTATCTGCCACCAGCGCACGTTCCGGTTCAGTCGCCAGATTCTGCATATGCACATCATCAGCGTCGATATAAGGTGGATTCGATACAATGGCGTCAAAGAATTGACGGCCAAATGGCTTCAGCCATGAACCCAGAACAAATTCTACATTCTCAATATCATGTTGTTCCGCATTATATTTCGCCACCTCAAGCGTAGGCTCGTAGATATCAGAAGCCGTTACTGTCCAGTTAGAACGCTCAGATGCCAGTGATAAGGCAATTGCGCCAGTACCTGTACCCAAATCTACTACACGGGCGTCATCAGGCAGGTCTAACTTCAACACGGTCTCAACCAGCACTTCAGTATCCGGACGTGGCACTAAGGTATTTTTGGTCACTTTGAGGTCCAAAGTCCAGAATGGCTGTGAACCAGTGACATAGGCCAAAGGCTCACCGGCAGCAATACGCGCCAACCCGTCTTTATACGCTTGTTCCTGTTCAGGCGTTAACTCCTGATCCTTTTTCATTAGTAGATCAAATGAATCAATCTTGGTGATGTGTTCCAGTAACCAGGCATTTTCCTGACGTTCATAACTTTCAGCTTCACCGCGTAAAGCCAGGGCTTGTAAAATATTCATTATCCACCATTCTGCTGTGCAAGCATGGCCAACTGATCCGCCTGATATTCGCGGTGCAGGCTGTCCAGCAATTCGGTCAAATCACCTTCCATCACGGCATCCAGCTTGTATAAAGTCAGGTTAATGCGGTGATCTGTCATACGACCTTGCGGATAGTTATAGGTACGGATACGTTCTGAACGATCCCCCGAACCCACCAGGTCACGACGCATTTCCGAGGTTGCTGCATCTGCTGCTGCACGTTTGGCATTTTCTAAACGTGATACCAGCAGTGCCATCGCTTTGGCCTTGTTCTTATGCTGTGAACGCTCTTCCTGACACTCCACTACGGTGCCGGTTGGAATATGAGTAATACGTACTGCAGAATCGGTTTTGTTAACATGCTGACCACCTGCACCTGAAGCACGATAGGTATCAATGCGCAAATCAGATGAGTTGATTTCAACCGAGGTATCGACATCAATTTCAGGAAGAATCGCAACGGTACATGCTGAGGTATGCACACGGCCTTGTGATTCGGTCGCTGGTACACGCTGTACACGATGCGCACCACTTTCAAATTTTAGACGACCGTAAACCCCGTCACCATTAATCAGGCAGATGACTTCTTTATAGCCACCATGTTCGCCTTCATTTTCAGAGAGGATTTCAATACGCCAGCCTTGGTTTTCCGCATATTTACTATACATACGAAATAAATCGCCTGAGAAAATCGCAGCTTCATCGCCGCCGGTTCCGGCACGAATCTCAAGATAAGCCGAGTTGGCATCATTCGGATCTTTCGGAATCATCAAGATGTTCAGGTCTGCTTCAAGCGATTCAATTAAAGCTTTATTCTCTTTAATTTCTTCCTGCGCCATTTCCTTAAAGTCCGGATCTGACAGCATGGCCTGAGCTGTTTCAATGTCTTCTTCAGCCTGTCTGTACTTGGTCCAGACATTGGTGATTTCTGTTAAGTCATTATGCTCACGTGACAATTGACGGAAGCGCTTATTATCAGAAATGACTTCTACATCAGCCAGTAATGCGGTCAATTCTTCATGGCGGTCAGAGAGTTGGTCTAATCGTAAACGTAACGATTCTTTCATTTTCTAAAAAATCTCAAACATAGGCTGGGACTAAAAACCGATTTAGCACAGCGAAATCAAAAAATTGCGCCTAGTTTAACGACTCTGGCTTCTAATGAACATCATTATTGAGTAAGTTCGCGTTGCTATCATTCGTGCTCTACAGCATTTGTTAACAAATATGATTAAAAACAGTGGAATTGCTTTTTTTATAGTCGATCTTATTCTTAATTTCTTGCCGATTTTACAATTCGCCAAATAAAGCAGGGAATTATGAAGAAACATCTTCATATTGTTTTGGGCATGATTTGTTACATTTTCCGCATCGAAATAACTACAGTCCTGTGGATGGACACGGAGTGATGACATGAAACTCAACGCACTTTTAATGAGTACAGTTTTAGCTGCTGGTTCAATGATGACCGTAAACGCACATGCCGACAGTACAGCGCGTGTTGCAGCAGCAAGTGCTTTAGGTAGTGTTGCAGGTACAGCATTAGGTAAAAACATGGGCGGTAATACCGGCGCAACCATTGGTGCTGCTTTAGGTGGTGCTGGCGGTGCAGCGGTTGCAAGCAGCAAAAAAAACCGGACTGAATCTGCCATTGGTGGCGCTCTAGGCGGCGGTGCAGGTTATACCGTAGGTAAAAATATGGGCGGTACTAACGGCGGTTATATCGGTTCAGCTTTGGGTGCTGCCGGTGGTGCTGCACTAGGTAACAAGATTGCAAAAGATAAAGCAGCTGAAAAACGCTCTAAACACTGGAAAAAACGTTACCGTTAATTTGCGCTCAGGCAGTTTAGACCAGACGCTACATTTAACATGAAAAGCACCTTTTGGTGCTTTTTTTATTGTGGCTTTAATACGTGAATTTTCAATTAATACATGGAATTATCCTGTCCACATCATGAATAAATTAAGGAGATAAAAATCACAATTCGCCAACACTGCCTTCATGCTGTTTTGCGCTTGCTAGATTAAATTTATCTCATCAACAAAATATAGCTAGATATATAAAAGGTGTCCTCATGAACTATAAATCTCTAATGATCGCTGTCGTAGCAACCTCAGCCATGGGTATGACAGCTGCCAATGCAGGCAATACAACCAATACAGCTTTAGCTTCTGCTTTGGGTGGTGTCGTTGGTGCCGCAGTAGGCAATAAAATGGGCGGTACTACTGGTGCAACAATCGGTTCAGCGATTGGTGGTGGTGCGGGTGCCGCAGTAGCAGCAAATAAACGTGACCGTAATGGTGCGATTATCGGTGGTGCTTTAGGTGGCGGTGCAGGTTATGCAGTTGGCCGAAACATGGCAGGCACCAACGGTGGTTATATCGGTGCGGCACTGGGTTCAGCAGGTGGTTCAGCTTTAGGTAAGAAAGTCAGCGAAGACCGTCGTTATGATGACCGCAGCGAACGTCGCTATAACTCTTCTCGTAACTACCGTTATAACGATTATCGCTATAACAACCGTCGTCGTTAAGATTCTCTCCCCTTATTCTTTCCTCCTTTATAAGCATCTTCGGATGCTTATTTTTTTGCCTTTATTTTTTATCTTTATCTTTTGGTTTACACTTATATCGATTTTTTTCGATATACAAACGCCTTCTAAAGTCGTATGCTTTTAGAGATGTCTATTTAAGAGTAATACTATGCGTACGCTTAACGATACCCAGTTCTCTATACTCGAACTGGTTCCTGTTCGTGACGACAAGACTATTCAATTCGCGCTAAACCATGCGCTGGAACTTGCCCAAGCAGCAGAAAAATTGGGTTATCGCCGGATGTGGCTGGCAGAACATCATAATATGGATGGCATTGCCAGTTCAGCAACCGCAGTTCTCTTAGGCTATTTACTGGCGAATACCAAAACCCTAACTTTAGGCTCTGGTGGAATTATGCTGCCGAATCATGCTCCACTAGTAGTAGCAGAACAGTTCGGCACCTTGGCAACGCTCTATCCAGATCGTATTGAACTGGGTCTGGGCCGTGCTCCCGGTACCGACCAAATGACCATGCGTGCCCTGCGTCGTGGCCGTCAGGAAACCGAAGACCAATTCCCGCAGGATGTTCTGGAAATTCTGCAATATTTTAAAGATCCAATTCCAGGACAGCGTATTGTAGCAACGCCAGGTCAAAGCACGCATGTACCCGTATGGCTTTTAGGTTCCAGCCTGTTTAGTGCACAACTGGCGGCAAAACTTGGTCTACCTTATTCCTTTGCTTCGCATTTTGCCCCGCGTATGCTGGGTCAGGCCATTCAGCTGTATCGTGACAATTTCGAACCGTCTGAATATCTCGATCGTCCCTATGTTTCCATGGGCGTACCGATCTGTGTCGCAGATACCGATGAAGAAGCACAATATCTAGCGACTAGTGCCTATCAGCGGGTTTTATCACTGATTCGTGGACAAAGCCTGAAACTTAAAGCACCAATTGACTCCATGAAAGGTCTGTGGTCGCCGCCGGAAAAAATGTCAGTCGATAATTTCTTTGCCATGGCTCAGGTCGGCTCCAAAGAAACCGTTAAAGCTGGGCTAGAATCGCTTTTGGCTAAATATGATGTGGATGAGTTTATCTTTACTTGTGACATCTATGACACTGACAAGCGCCTGCACAACTTTGAGCTATTAATGCAAATTAAAAATGGTCAGTAAATGAGAGTTGCATCTACCTATTCTCAGCAATGGGTAGATGTTTTTCATCTTTAAAGATAAATGACCAAAAGAAATATATCAGTAAAAGCATTTCTATCGACCTCCTCCATTAAAAAACTTCTTCCCTAAACGAACACTTCACTTCTTTTCCTTCATCCATCTCAGCAAGTTAAAAGTCATTCCTTTTGGATCGCATGTAAATCTATTCAGTCTTCAATAAAATCAGATTTTATATTTTGCTCAAATAGATGACTGTCTAAGTTAAATTTTTCACTTTACCCTGGCTTAAGTTTTTGTTTATATCTCATACAAAGAAAATTAATTATTAAATAAATTCAAGGAATTCTAATGTCTACCAAGCAGGATCCACACGCTGGTATTTTTGAAAATCGCCCCGAACATTTTCAGCAGTTTACTGGAATTAAAGTACCCTCTTCCGAGCTGCTAGAATTAGATTATGAAGATAAAGATATTGCGATTATTGGCACGGACCAGTTTACCGTGAGCCAACTGGATAAAATCAGTCAACACGCCCGTTCGGTAAAAGTTTTCCAGATTAATCCTGCTTTTGTATTGCCCGGTTCTGACCGAATTCTGCAACGAATTATTAATCATCCGCTGATTGGTAAAAATCGTCGCTTATTTAACAACCGGATTAAAAGTCTACTCTCTCTACGTTTTTTAGAAAATCAGGTGCAGAATTTGTGGCTAAGACGCCAGTTAATGCCAAATCTTGCATCTTCCCGTAAAATTTATCTGAAATCAGATCATTATTATGCTGCCCTACAGCGTGAAAATTGCCAGCTGATTACTTGGCCAATTTTAAAAATTTCGGAAAATACGATTCATTGCATCAATGGTGAACAGCATCCGGTCGATATCATTATTCATACTTATTTAGCAGAAAAATAACTTATACTGACAAGTAAAGATAAGAAATTAATGAGCTGATAATGAGAGTCTGATTTAAGTTCCGAGAACCAACATGATAATTTATTCAACAAAATGTTCAAAGAATACTCCAAGGTATTTTTAAACATGATATTTAGTATTTTTTTAGAATTATAAAAATCATACATTATTTCGATTAATCAATGCTTACTTGTAATTTTTAGCTATAAATCAGAGCCAAACCGCAATTTGGCTCTGGCTGGTTTCTTAACCGATTCGACGTTTTAAACCGGTCATTTGCAACACACGTGTTGAGATTTCTTCAATCGACATTTCAGACACATTCAGGTACTTGATGCCTTCCGAAATATAAATCCCTTCAATCGCACGCAACTCCATCTGACACTGACTAAAGCTGGCATAACGGCTATTGGCCTTACGCTCAGAACGAATGGCCACAAGGCGTTCCGCATCAATCATCAAGCCAAACAGCTTGTTTTTATGCGGTCGCAGCACGGCTGGCAGGCGGTTATCGTCCAAATCTTCTTCAGTTAGCGGATAGTTTGCTACGCGAATACCGAACTGCAAAGACAGATAAATAGAGGTCGGAGTTTTACCTGAACGCGATACACCAATCAGGATCAGGTCAGCTTTATCATAATGACGGGTACGTGCGCCGTCGTCATTGTCTAAAGCAAAATGAACAGCATCAATACGAGCTTTGTAGGACTCAGAGTCGGTCACCGCGTGGGTCTGCCCGACTAAAGTTGTAGGAATCGTGCCTAATTCATCAGCCAACTTACTAATAAGCCCTTCAAATACATCAAGATTTACTGCATTTGCGGTATTAATAATGTCGCGCACATAGGGATCAACCAGGGTATCAAATACCAGCGGTTTTTCACCGTCGATTTGAGCTCTTGCATTGATCTCTGCCACCACGTTTGTGGCCGCTTCTTCGGAACTAATGTAAGGGATAATATGAATGTCAAATTTCACATGCGGAAACTGCGCTAACAGCGAGTGTCCAAGGGTTTCAGCGGTGATGGCGGTACCATCTGAAATAAAGAAAACACTACGCTGAATTTGTTTACCTTCCGACATTAAAATTCTCCTCCAACATTTGTCTTAGTGCTATATAATCTTTATAGTAAACCGATCTTACATGACTGTCGCTTAGTAAAATCAAAAACCTAGATGATTTGCTATACTCTCATGCCGAGATAGTGATTAATACTGCAAAAGTGGAGTAACAACTTTGGAAGCGCGCGTAATTGGTCTGGAAAAATTAGGGAAGCACGACGTTGAGCTAGTCGGTGGGAAAAACTCATCACTAGGCGAAATGATCAGCCATTTATCAAATGCTGGTGTATCTGTGCCAGGTGGTTTCGCAACGACTGCCGATGCCTACCGTGAATTTCTCGAGCAAAGTGGCCTAAACGCTAAAATCAATGCAGAGCTTGCTGCACTCAATGTTGATGATGTGAATGCACTCGCTGAAACTGGCGCAAAAATTCGTCAATGGATTGTGGATACTCCACTTACGCCTGCATTAGAACAAGAAGTTCGTACAGCATTTGCAGAACTTTCTAACGGCAACCCTGACATCGCGGTTGCCGTTCGTTCTTCTGCAACTGCAGAAGATTTGCCGGATGCTTCTTTTGCCGGCCAGCAAGAAACTTTCTTGAACATTCGTGGTATCGATAACGTTCTGATCGCAATCAAAGAAGTGTTCGCATCTTTGTACAACGACCGCGCAATCTCATACCGTGTACACCAAAACTTTGCCCATGATGTAGTTGCCCTGTCTGCTGGTGTACAACGCATGGTTCGTTCAGAAACTGGTGCTGCCGGTGTGATGTTTACGCTAGATACTGAATCAGGCTTCCGTGATGCAGTATTCATTACTGCATCTTATGGTTTGGGTGAAATGGTCGTTCAAGGTGCAGTTAACCCGGACGAATTCTATATTTCTAAACCGCTTTTAAATGCAGGCCGACACGCGATCCTTCGTCGCAACCTGGGTTCTAAGCACCAGAAAATGATTTATGGTGAAGAAGCATCTGCAGGTAAATCTGTCGTTGTCGTGGATGTTGAAAAAGCTGAACGCCAACAGTTCGCTTTAAACGACCAGGAATTACAAGAACTTGCTAAACAAGCGCTGATCATTGAAAACCACTACGGTGCACCAATGGACATCGAGTGGGCAAAAGATGGCGATGATGGCAAGATTTACATCGTTCAGGCGCGTCCTGAAACTGTAAAAAGCCGTGAAAATGTCGGCACCATGGAACGCTACCTGTTGAAACAACGCGGTACTGTGATCTGTGAAGGCCGTTCAATTGGTCAACGCATTGGTTCTGGTAAAGTCCGGATTGTGACGTCTATTAAAGAAATGGACAAAGTACAAGATGGTGATGTTCTTGTATCTGATATGACTGACCCGGATTGGGAACCAGTCATGAAACGTGCAGCTGCGATTGTAACAAACCGTGGTGGTCGTACTTGTCACGCTGCAATCATTGCACGTGAGCTCGGTGTTCCTGCAATCGTGGGTTGTGGTAATGCAACTGAAGTTCTTGTAGACGGTCAGGAAGTGACTGTGTCTTGTGCCGAAGGTGATACTGGCTTTATCTATGAAGGCGCACTAGATTTTGAAATTCAAAAGAATTCAATTGAGTCTATGCCTGCTCTTCCATTTAAAGTCATGATGAACGTGGGTAACCCGGACCGTGCATTTGACTTTGCTCAAATTCCAAACGCAGGTATTGGTCTGGCGCGTCTTGAATTCATTATTAACCGTATGATTGGTGTTCACCCGAAAGCATTGATCAATATTGACAGCCTTCCACGTGAAACACGTGCAGCAGTCATGGCACGTACTGCAGGTTATGCATCTCCAATCGAATTCTATGTAGAGAAACTGGTTGAAGGTATCTCGACACTTGCTGCTGCATTTGCAGACAAGCCAGTCATTGTTCGTATGTCAGACTTTAAGTCTAACGAATATGCAAACTTGATCGGTGGTAAGTTATACGAGCCAGAAGAAGAAAACCCAATGTTAGGTTTCCGTGGTGCAAGTCGCTACGTTTCTGATAACTTCCGTGATTGTTTCGAACTTGAATGTCGTGCATTGAAAAAGGCACGTGATGAAATGGGTTTAACCAATATCCAGATCATGATTCCATTTGTTCGTACTGTTGCTGAAGCGAAACGTGTGATTGAACTTCTTGCATTAAATGGCCTTAAGCGCGGTGAAAACGGCCTTAAAGTGATCATGATGTGTGAACTTCCAACCAATGCTTTATTGGCAGATCAGTTCCTTGAACATTTCGATGGTTTCTCTATTGGGTCAAACGACTTGACACAATTAACGCTTGGTCTTGACCGTGACTCTGGTATTGTCTCTCACCTATTTGATGAGCGCGATCCTGCGGTTAAAGCGTTGCTTTCTCTTGCAATTCAAGCATGTCGTAAAGCTGGCAAATATGTAGGTATTTGTGGTCAAGGTCCTTCTGATCACCCAGATCTTGCACAATGGTTAATGGAACAAGGTATCGACTCTGTATCTTTAAACCCAGACTCGGTACTTGAAACTTGGTTCTTCTTGGCTGAAGAAAAAGTGCAAAAAGCATAAGCAATTTTGAATAAAAAAGACCCTTTGATAGGGTCTTTTTTATGAGACAGCTATTATGATTTATTGTTTGAAAATTAATAAATAAAGTCCCAATCTAAAGCTAAACCATTGAATTTATAAAAATAATTAAAAAAAGCTTATCAACACATGAAAACTGTAATGACAAACAAATACCAACAGTAAAGTCATATCAAAATGGCAATAATAATGAATAACCATTGGATGTTCGGGAAGATATTTTTAAGAATGGTGATCCTTGCAATTTTGTATGGGCGCATTTTTAATAAGAAATATGATTGAAAATCCTTAATTAATCTATATCTTACGATGAGAGGATGTTTGTTTTCAAAACAGAATTCAATACAATCTTGTTCAAAGCTATTATCAGTTCACATTTATATATTGAGATTCAGTCTATATGCAGATTTACTTGGCACGAAACAATCAACAAGCTGGTCCATATACGCTCGAGCAATTGAATCAGATGCTGGCGAATCAACAAGTCATGCTGACTGACCTGGCATGGCATCAAGGCATGACCGAGTGGAAAGCCTTAGGTGAACTTACCCAAGGAAAATCGGTATATCAACCCGAAGGTTATGTCGCTCCAGCAGTCACACCTGAAACGCCGGTATTCCAGAATAGCCAACCAACGACTTCGGCCTACTCACAGCCTCATACTCAAACAGCAACTCAAAAAAATGAACTTGCCAGTATTCCAAGCCGTATCCTGGCCAAAATTGTAGACGTATTACTGTGGCTACCAGCAACCTTCATTTTGACTGCTTTTTTTACGCCTGAACAGGAAACCCGGTTTGCTCAACTGAATGAAGAATTCATGAATGTTGTGCTGAGTAGCGATGCAGATCCTGCAATGGCTCAGCAATTACAGACTCAAATGTTTGAGATGTTTTCTCAGCAGGCGTGGCTTGCCACAGCGGTATATTTGATTATCATGCTGGCCATTCAAGCCTTTCTGATTGCCAAATCAGGCCAAAGTATTGGTAAAAAGCTGACAAAAATCAAAATTGTAGATGCAGAATCAGGTGAAAAGCCCAGCCTGTTGCGCGCTTTTACTATTCGTAGCGTATTCTTCATATTTTTAAATATTGTATTTATGCCACTGAGTTTAATTATTGACTGGGCCTTCGGATTGGGCAAAAAACGTCAAACCTTGCACGATAAACTAGCAAAAACGAAAGTTGTGAAACAATAGCGCAGGAATACACAAAATGGGATGAATATCATCCCATTTTGATTACAGAACTTTGAAATTGAAATAAAATTCCCATAAATCCTCCCCAATCCAGACCAGCAAAATCGGTTTTTATTACAGGCATTTAAAGCGCCCTAGATATAGCTTAGTTCGTGAATCTCAGGCATAATGCCCTACAACGTAGCGGTGTATTGTGATTAATAGGATGTTTTGTAAAATTCAGCCTTTTTTGTCATATGCACTTTAATCGCTATCCCATATTAAATTAGGGAATGGGACTCTTCACCGAGGTTGTAAAATGAGACAAACGATTTTAGCTGTATTGTCTTTATCTGCGATGACTGCACTCTTGACCGGGTGTGGTGGTGATATGGTACTTCTGAACTCTAAAGGTCCAGTTGCAGCAGGTCAAAGTAACCTGATGATGACTGCGATTTACTTAATGCTTTTGGTGGTTATTCCATCAATCATCATGGCATTATGGTTCGGTTGGAAATATCGTGCATCGAATAAAGACGCAGACTATAAACCTACATGGACACACTCTACTGCGATTGAAATTGTAGTATGGGGTATCCCTGTCATTATTATTGGTATTTTAGCTTGGTTAACTTGGTGGGGCTCCCACAAGTATGACCCATACCGTCCAATTGAAGCAGATAAAGCGCCATTAACTGTTCAAGTTATTGCTGAGCAATTTAAATGGATCTTCATCTATCCTGAGCAAGGCATTGCAACTGTTAACGAATTGCGTTTCCCAGAGAAAACTCCGGTAAGCCTTCGTTTAACCTCTAACTTCACGATGAACTCGTTCTTCATCCCGGCGTTAAGTGGTCAGATTTATGCAATGGCAGGTATGCAAACTCACCTCAACCTATTAGCTGATGAAACTAGCCCAGCTGAAGGCTACCGTGGTTTCTCTTCAAACTATTCAGGTTACGGCTTCTCACAAATGCGCTTCCGTGCACATTCTGTGACTGATGCCCAGTTTGCCGAATGGGTTTCTGCTATTCAGGCAGGAAACGGTACTTCAGTTAACCCTAATGCAGTACAAAAAACTGTTCTAGACCAAGCTGAATTTGCAAGCTTACGTGACGGTAACCGCGGTGTTCACCAGATCGAAGCGATTATTGCAAGAGCTAAGACTCCTGAAGAGAAGGCTGCTGCTGAAGCAATGAAGCCTTACCCTACTAAGCCACATCCTGTGACTTACTACTCTTCTGTAGAGCAAGGTTTGTTTGAATCTGTGATTCACAAGTATATGAGTAACTACCACGGTGCTGACCATTCAGCTCCTGTAGAAGCTGCAGCGACTGATGCTGTTGCTCATGAAGCGTCTGCTTCTGAAGCTCATGTAGCTGGTGAACATGCGACTGCTTCTCAAGGAGAATAAGACATGAGCTTCTTAGGTAAGTTAGGTCCGGATGCAATTCCTTACGATCCAATCGTATTGGCAACTGTTGCAATGATGATCTTGGGTGGTATCGCAGTTGTTGCCGGTATTACCTACTTCAAAAAATGGGGCTACCTGTGGAACGAATGGTTCACATCTGTAGACCATAAAAAAATTGGTATCATGTACCTGTTCGTATCGATCATCATGCTGGTGCGTGGTTTCGCCGATGCGATCATGATGCGTCTTCAGCAGTTCCTTGCAAAAGGTGGCGGCGAAGGTTATTTACACCCTGAGCATTACGATCAGATCTTTACCGCGCATGGCGTGATCATGATCTTCTTCGTGGCAATGGGTCTTGTTGTTGGTTTGATGAACATCTCTGTACCGCTTCAAATCGGTGCACGTGACGTTGCATTTCCATTATTAAACTCACTCAGCTTCTGGTTATTCGCCGGTGCTGCGGGTCTAATGATGGTGTCACTCGCGTTAGGTGAGTTCGCTGCAACAGGCTGGATGGCATACCCTCCACTGTCTGGCATTGAATACTCTCCAGGCGTAGGTATGGACTACTATATCTGGGCACTGCAAATTTCAGGTCTGGGTACGCTATTAACGGGTGTTAACTTCTTCGTTACCATCATCAAAATGCGTGCGCCTGGCATGAAACTTATGGAAATGCCAATCTTTACCTGGACATCTTTATGTACAGCAGTATTGATTATTGCGGCTTTCCCAGTGTTGACTGCAACAATTGCAATGTTAACGCTTGACCGTTACTTCGGTTTCCACTTCTTTACTAACGACTTGGGTGGTAGCCCGATGTTGTACGTGAACTTGATTTGGACTTGGGGTCACCCGGAAGTATATATCTTGGTATTACCAGCATTTGGTATTTACTCAGAAGTTGTTGCGACTTTCTCGCGCAAAGCATTGTTCGGTTACAAATCAATGGTGTATGCAACAGTAGCAATCACAGTATTGTCATTCGTTGTATGGGTTCACCACTTCTTTACCATGGGTGCAGGTGCCAACGTTAACGCGTTCTTCGGTATCATGACCATGATTATTGCGATTCCGACTGGTGTGAAAATCTTCTCTTGGTTATTCACCATGTACAAGGGTCGTATTGTTTACACTACTCCAATGCTGTGGACACTAGGCTTCCTGGTAACTTTCGGTATCGGTGGTTTAACAGGTGTATTGATGGCGGTTCCACCAGCGGACTTCCTGGTACATAACTCTTTATTCCTGATTGCTCACTTCCATAACGTAATTATTGGTGGTGTAGTATTTGCGATGTTCGCAGGTATCATCTTCTACTGGCCGAAAATGTTCGGTTGGAGACTGAATGAGACTTGGGGTAAAGCAGCGTTCTGGTTCTGGTTCTTCGGTTTCTACTTTGCGTTCATGCCACTTTATATCCTTGGTTTCATGGGTATGACACGTCGTTTGAATACATTTGACAACCCAGAATGGGACCCGTATGTAAATATCGCGATGTTCGGTGCAGTTCTGATTGCGCTTGGTATCGTATGTTTCGTTCTGCAAATCGTGGTTGGTTTCTTACAACGTGACCAACGTCTGGATTTGACTGGCGATCCATGGGATGGTCGTACCCTTGAATGGGCGACATCTTCTCCTGCTCCGTTCTATAACTTTGCTCATCTTCCAAAGATCAATGGTATTGATACTTTCTGGATCGAGAAAGAAAATGGTGTTGCGTATGCAAAACCAACGAAGTACGAAGATATCCACATGCCGACTAACCGTGCTGCCGGTTTCGTTATCGCGATGTTCATCACTGTTATGGGCTTCGGTTTAATCTGGCACATCTGGTGGTTAGTAGTTGTTACGTTCATTGCTTCTATCATTAGCTTCATCGTGTCTTCTTTCACCAAGAAAGTGGATTACTATGTTCCAGCTGCTGAAGTTGAGCGTATTGAAAACGAACGCTATGCGATTCTTGAAAAACACTTGAAGAAGGACTAAGACAATGGCTGAAGTACTTCATCACGATAACCACGGACACGATGAGCATCATCATCACGATGATACTGACATCACCGTCTTTGGTTTCTGGACTTACTTGATGAGTGACCTTGTCCTGTTCGGTACACTCTTCATTGCGTTCGCTGTTTTGAGTAGCCACATTCCTGTGGGTACTCCAAGTGCGAGAGACCTGTTTGGCGACTCTCTAGGTTTCGTTCTTACTGAAACCTTCGCCCTCTTGATCTCTTCTGTAACCTTTGGTTTTGCAGTTCTTGCTGCATACAAAAAAGACGTTGCAAAAGTACTGACTTGGTTAGCGATTACTTGGGTATTCGGTGCTATCTTCATCGGCATGGAACTATATGAATTCAATCATCTAGTTCATGCGGGTCACGGTCCAAGCACAAGTGCGTTCTTATCTGCGTTCTTTACTTTGGTAGGTACGCACGGTATTCACGTAACTTCTGGTCTGGTCTGGATGATCGTGCTTATGGTTCAAATCAAGAAATATGGTTTGACTCTTGCAAACACGCGTCGTCTAGCTTGCCTAAGCTTGTTCTGGCACTTCCTTGACATCGTTTGGATCTGTGTATTCAGCGTAGTTTACTTAATGGGAGTTCTGTAATGAGTCACGATCATAACGCTGCTGGCGAATCACACGGTAACGTTAAGCAATATACTGTTGGCTTCATCCTTTCTGTCATCCTTACCGTAATTCCATTCGGTATGGTAATGGCAGGCGGTTTTGGCCGTGGTATCTTGATTACTGTCATCGCGATTACTGCGGTTGCTCAGATTCTTGTGCAGTTAATTTACTTCCTGCATATGAACTCTTCTTCAGAGCAACGCTGGAACGTGATTGCATTCGTGTATACCATCTTAACTATCGCTATTCTTTTAGTGGGTTCTGTATGGATCATGAATTACCTACACTACAACATGATGATCTAAACTGGTCGTCATGCTGAAAAAGTATTTATTCCTGACTAAGCCAGGAATTCTCTTCGGTAACTTTGTTACCACTTTGGGTGGCTACTTCGTAGCCACCCAAGGTTCTGTAGATTTCCTTCTCCTGCTTATTACCCTTCTCGGTACTACGCTTGTCGTAGCATCAGGATGTGTGGTCAACAACGTGATTGACCAGGACATTGACCAAAAAATGCAGCGCACCCAAAACCGTGCTCTGGTCACCAAAACCATTTCCGAACCTGTTGCCCTGGCCTTTGCTCTGGTATTAGGCATCGTTGGTTTTAGTCTTTTATGGTTCTGGGTAAATGCGTACGCTTTCTTATTCGCGGTGATTGGTTTTGTCGTATATGTTGGTTTCTACAGCCTATGGACAAAACGAACCACAATTCATCAAACTGTTGTAGGCAGTATTTCTGGTGCAGCTCCGCCTGTCATTGGTTATACCGCAGTAGCCAATCAATTTGACCTCGGTGCGTTACTGATCTTTTTAGGTTATGCACTATGGCAAATGCCTCACTCATGGGCGATTGCGATTTACCGCTTTGATGATTACAAAAATGCAGGCATTCCGATCTTGCCTGTGGCGCGTTCGATTCATCGTACCAAGATTGAATCACTGGTTTATGTGGTGTTATTCACGCTGACCATGAATGCGTTATTTGTCTTTGGTTATGCCAACTGGTTCTATGCAGTGATTTTAAACTTACTGTGCATTTACTGGTTGTATATCGGTGTGATTGGATTTAAAGCTAAAAATGATCAACTTTGGGCAAAGAAATATTTCTTGTTCTCGGTGATCCTAATTACTGTCATCAGTATTATCTTTAGTTTTACCTCAACTGCGCCATCTACACAGATTGTGTTTTTTTAAAAAGATAGAGTTAGTCTCTATCTTTTTTTATTTTGATTTTCCTATCCCCCATTCCAAGTATCTGTAGAGCAGAATCAAAATCTCTGCTTTAGAACCTCCCTCTCTTTTCTTATCTCTGATAAATTTACCGTTTTTTGGTTTTAGCCTGACATTGATAATGTGTATGCAGATTTTAAGTTAGAGAAAGCCACTTGATATTCTCAATAGTACATTTGCTGAATTTAAGCAGTCGAACCCTGCTGTTTTAAAGTTAATGTGGTTTTCTATTAAAAGATCTGACTATAGATATAATTTCGCAAAAATGTCTTATTTGGTTGAAATTATCCCCAAAGATCACTACAATTCCCCCTTCGCAAACACTGCGACACAACTTTGGTTGTGACTCCTTGCTTCAATTTACTTAAATTGGGGCTGTCCAAACCGTAAGGAGCTGACAATGCGTCATTACGAAATCGTACTTTTAGTACACCCTGATCAAAGCGATCAAGTAGTTGGTATGGTAGAACGCTACCTAACTCACATCAAAGAAGCTGAAGGTCAAATCCACCGTCTTGAAGACTGGGGCCGTCGTCAATTGGCTTACCCAATCAACAAGATCCACAAAGCTCACTACATTCTTATGAATGTTGAGTGTGGTCAAACTACTCTTGATGAGCTTGAAGAATTGTTCCGTTATAACGACGCAATCATTCGTAGCCTTATCATCCGTCGTGAAAACGCTATCACTGAAGAGTCACTATTGGCGAAGAGTGCTGAAGAAAAACGTGCGCGTAAAGCTCAACGTGAAGAAGCACAACACGCTCAAGACTCTGCTGAAGCTTAAGGAGAACATAACATGGCACGTTTTTACCGTCGTCGCAAGTTCTGCCGCTTTACAGCTGAGAACGTTACGTACATCGACTACAAAGATATCGACACTTTAAAACAGTACATCACTGAAAACGGCAAGATTGTTCCTAGCCGTATTACAGGTACTAAAGCTCGTTACCAACGTCAATTAGCGTTAGCTATCAAACAAGCTCGCTACTTGTCTTTGATCCCTTACACTGACAATCATAAGTGAGGTTGAGCTGTGGATATTATCTTATTACAACGCATTAAAAACCTAGGTAAACTAGGCGATAAAGTTTCAGTTAAAGCTGGTTACGGCCGTAACTTCCTTATCCCTCAAGGTAAGGCTGTTGCTGCAACTGAAGCAAACACTGCTGCTTTTGAAGCTCGTCGTGCTGAACTTGAGAAAGAAGAAGCTGCTATCTTGGCTGCTGCTCAAGCACGTGCTGACCAATTGAACGAAGTGAACATCGTTATCACTGCAAAAGCTGGTGATGAAGGTAAACTATTCGGTTCTATCGGTACTCGTGACATCGCTGACGCGTTGACAAATGCTGGTCTAGAAGTAGACCGTGCTGAAGTACGTCTTCCAAATGGCGCGCTTCGTCACACTGGCGAATTTAACATCGCAATCCAATTGCACCATGATGTTACTGCAGAAGTTCTAGTTACTATCGTAGCTGAGTAATTTCTCGCCTCAAAAAGAGCATGCGAAAGCATGCTCTTTTTTTATCTCTAAAAAATATAATCTAGCCAACACTGTCAAATTCATTTTATTATTCATGTTTACAAAAAATTGCACTTCGCATTTTTGATCAGAGCGCGTATCATTTCATTTCGTCGTGAATAAACACTATTCATCTCCGACGATATTTAACCATTGTATTTAAAATCAGGGATTTATATGTCACAGGCGAATGCCAGCAAAAAGGTAGCTCCTGCTAAACCGGAAATTGTTACTGAAAATAGCAATCTCAAGGAGTTCCGTACTCCGCCACACAATTTAGCAATTGAACAGGCTGTACTTGCTGCCCTTATGACTGTGGCTGAATCTTTTGAGCAGGTCGGTGATGTGCTGACCGAAAATGATTTTTATGCCACCCGCCATAAATATATCTTCCGTGCCATTGAGCAGCTCTCTAAAGAAAACTCGCCTTATGATGCGGTTCTGGTGCATGACTGGCTCATCAAACAAAACTTGCTCGATGCAATTGGTGGCGAAGAATATCTGATGCAGCTGATGGCAGACTCACCCTCAAGTTTCTATAACCTGGAAACTTATGCTGGGAAAATTAAAGAGTTTGCTACCCTGCGCAGCATGATTAAAGTCAGCTCTGAAATTTTACAAAATGCCTATGACACCAAAGGCCGTACCGTCAGTGAAATTCTGGATCTGGCTGAGACCAATATTTTCTCGATTGCCGAACAGCATAATAACAATGCCAAAGCGCAAGGCCCTAAGCCGATCAACTCGGTGGTTGCGGACGTATTTGATAAATTAAATGAACTGTCACAAATGGAAGGTAGCATTACCGGTTTAACTACTGGTTTTGTGGAACTGGATAACAAAACTTCCGGCATGCAATCTGGTGATTTAATTATTGTCGCGGCGCGTCCATCCATGGGTAAAACCACCTTTGCCATGAATCTGGTCGAAAGTGTTTTATTCAATAACAACCTGCCTGCTCTGGTCTATTCAATGGAGATGCCAGCCGACTCGATCGCCATGCGTTTGATTTCATCATTTGGTCGCGTGCATCAAGGACATTTACGTTCTGGTAAAATGGACAGTGATGAATGGTCAAAAGTCACCAGTACCATTGTGCATTTACAAGAAAAAAATCTGTATATCGATGATTCTTCTGCGCTGCCACCAACAGAATTACGTGCCCGTGCGCGTCGTATTGCCAAAATGCATGGCGGAAAACTAGGCTGTATCATGGTCGATTACCTGCAGCTAATGAAAGTCCCTGGCATGGGTGATAACCGTGTTGGCGAGATCTCGGAAATTTCCCGAAGCTTAAAAGCTTTAGCGAAGGAAATGCAGTGTCCGGTAATTGCCCTGTCACAGCTTAACCGATCGCTGGAGAACCGTCCGAATAAACGTCCGGTGATGTCCGACTTGCGTGAATCCGGTGCGATCGAGCAGGATGCCGACTTGATCATGTTTATTTACCGGGATGAGGTTTATAACAAGGAATCTAAAGAAGCTGGCACTGCCGAAATTATTATCGGCAAACAGCGTAATGGTCCAATTGGTACCGTACGTCTGGCATTCGAAGGTCAATATACCCGCTTTAGTAATCTCTCGCCTGAGTTCTATGCTCAGTATGATGACGAAGAGTAATCAGGCTCTCGTCATCACATTTCCATCGTCCCTCTAGGAGTAATTTAGGGTGCGCCAAGCTACAGTTTATATTGACAGCGCTGCGCTGCAATATAATTTAAACCGTGTCAAACAACTTACCCCAACCGCGAAAATCGTCAGCATGGTGAAAGCCAATGCTTATGGACATGGAGTTAAAGACTGCTTAGCAGCCTTAAGCGAAACCGATGCCTTTGGTGTCGCCTGCCTGCAAGAAGCCTTGGAAATTCGTGAATTGGGCTATCTACAGCCAATCACGCTCATCGAAGGGATTTTTTCTGCAGATGAAATGCCAATCGTAATCGAACAAAATATTGAAGTCATTGTGCATCAACAGGCTCAAGTCGACTGGTTAATTGCACATAAAGATGCCTATATCGCCAAAGAACTTAAAGTCTGGGTCAAACTGAACAGCGGCATGAACCGACTAGGTTTTAAGATTGATGTGATCAAAGATGTGATTCATATGCTAAAAGCCGAAGGCTTTACTTGCGTGCTTGCCATGCATTTTGCCAATGCCGATGCCGAGCATCCACTGAATGATGAACAAATCCGTCAATTCTTAGAAATTAAAAATGACTGTGCCCCACTTTTAGCCTCTTGCTGTAACTCGGCTGCAATCTATAAATATCCAGAATTGCATTTTGACTATATCCGTCCCGGGATCATGCTCTACGGCGCGACGCCTTTTGCAGACCGAGACGTACATGATCTGGATCTAAAACCGGTCATGACCTTTACCGCCGAGATTATTGCCTTGAATGAGATTCAAGCGGGTGAGCATGTCGGTTACGGTTCTACGTTCACAGCTGAACAGGACATGACTTTAGCAATTGTTTCAATTGGCTATGGTGATGGCTACCCTCGCGCTTTCCCTAAACAGAACTATGTCGCGATTAATGGCCAGCAAACTCGCGTGATCGGCCGCGTAGCGATGGATATGATCGCTATTGATGTCACAGGGTTAGAAGTGCAATTGGGCACAGAAGTCGAACTTTGGGGTAAAACCCGTCTGGTGGATGATGTGGCTGAAGCGAATGGCACGATTGGTTATGAACTATTATGCCGACTGAGCAATCGTCCACTACGCAAAATGGTCTGATCTAGTCTTCAAAGTAAAA
This sequence comes from Acinetobacter lwoffii, assembly GCA_013530545.1. Taxonomy (GTDB): domain Bacteria; phylum Pseudomonadota; class Gammaproteobacteria; order Pseudomonadales; family Moraxellaceae; genus Acinetobacter; species Acinetobacter lwoffii_G. Next base: position 136 of record SPVA01000080.1, on the reverse strand, counting down.
AAAGCCCAACATAGGTTTAATGCCAGTCAGTTAAGCAGACATTAGAAAAATGTAGTAAAAATGAGTGTATGCCAATACGCTCATTTTTTTTATGACTTTATCTGAAAATTTAGATTGCACCCTTCAACATTCTTTG
>SPVA01000031.1 GCA_013530545.1 Acinetobacter lwoffii | reverse complement strand
AGCTACTCGATATGACAAGCTCAAAAGAAATTATCAAAGTTCTGTTGCTTTAGCCTGTATATTTTTATGGCTACCTTTATAGGGTTAATTATGAACAGTAAATGTCAACAGACCCTAGTTACACTTATCCAAATAGTACGACGGTGGCATTGAATACTGAAACGACATATGACTGGAATGCAGAAGAAGCCACAGTTCCTGTCAACTTGACTGTGACCAAAGTGATTCGCCTAAATGGTCAGGCCATTAGTGTGGGCGGTGGTGCTCGATATTGGGTTGATGATACTGACGGCAGCCCGAAAGGTTGGGGGGCACGTTTGGTCGCATCCTTTGTTTTCCCGAAATAATCAATTGAGTCTGTATTGATTAGAGTGACATTCAATGGATTTAAACTATATGCTTGAATTCGTTGGGTACTTTTTATTTAACGAAGTAGCAAAACCAGAAGTCATACAATATGGCTTCGACTTTTGTCTCTTAACTCGGTTGGAGGAACGCCAAACCAGCTTTTAAAGTTGCGACTGAAAATAGATAATTCTGCATAGCCCAACTGTAGAGCAATATCTGTCAAATTCACATTGCCTGCATCAAGCATACGAAGCGCTTCTTTTTTTCGGACATTTTCGAGTATATCTCGATAGGTTGTTCCTTGCATTTTTAAAGCGCGCTGAAGCTTTTTCGGATGCATTCCCATACAGAGTGCGATATTTTCAATGCTGCAGTCTCCTGTCGCCATCAGCATGCGGACTGAACTCTCTATCAGTGCGGTATTGTCTTCAGTTTTGGTGCTGCTTTGTGTTTCAAGCTGCTGTACGATTAGTTGATTAATGGCATCTTCATTAAAATTATAGGGTTTATAGCTTAAAAAGCTTGCGGGAAAATAAAGCGCATCCTCATCGGTTTCAAATTCCACTGGACAGGAAAAATGTGCTTGGAAAGTTTGAGCTCCTTTTTGTGGTGCTTTTTGCTTGAAGCAAATTTTTTCTGCATGCCACTGTGGGCCAATCAAATCTTTTAAAATATTCGCGACAAGGCAAATGGCCAGTTGTGATTTTTGTGGTACATCGGTGTTGTATTCACTTAAACGCACAAAGTTCAGCTTACAGAACAGAGCATTATGTTGCGAGACGTGAAAGACAACGCCTTCAGCATGTAAATAGACATACTTTTGCGCCACGCTTAAGGCTTCAAGTATGCTCGTTTGTCGGGACATATAGACGCCAATCAAACCGATTGTGCTAATATTTTGGAGTGCGCCGAGTTTTAAACCGAAGCAGTCATCCTGACAGGCTAAGGCCGCTTTTTCCAATAAATTTAAATAATGATCATAATGAATAAATGAATCTGGATCGCGGAGTAAAGCAGGTAAAATCCCGATCTCTTTCAAGATTCCTATAGGGTTTATGCCATAACTACGGACTAAGTCTTCAAAACCGCCGAGGCTGGCTGCACGAATATAACTTCCCATTACAACATTCCGTGTTGTCCTAAAAGATCAATTTAGTGTCCTAAAAAGTCAAGCATAATTCAAGTCATTTGTTAAAGTAGGATAAGAGATTATCTCAACCAACATAGAAAAGAAGTATTGAATCACCATTTTTAGCCGTGAAAGGAAAAGCATATGCAACTTACGGTTCAGTCTCATATCGAGCAAACAGTGATAGAACAGACATTGCACGATTGTTTTCAATTACAGCGCAAAAGCTTTCATCAGCAAGGCATTGAAACGATTGAACAACGCAAGCAACATTTACTGAATTTAAAAGCATTGATTAACAATCACCGTGAAGCAATTATTGACGCCTTGAATCGTGATTATGGAAATCGTTCACGCCATGAAACCTTATTAGCAGAAATTATAACTGTCACGGATGACATAAACGGCAGCATCAAACACTTGAAACACTGGACCAAAGTACAAAAACGACATGTCGATCATAGCCTGTATTTTGGTGCAAAAAACCGTGTGATTCCGCAGCCGCTGGGGGTGATTGGAATTATTGTGCCGTGGAATTTCCCCATCAATTTGATGTTCTCGCAATTATCTGCTGTGTTTGCTGCGGGAAATACCGCTATGGTTAAAATGTCTGAAAATTCAAGACATTTGGCTGAATTACTGATTGAGTTAAGTCCCAAATACTTTAAAGCGGAAAAATTACAGATTTTCGATGAGACTGGTGAAGTAGGCATCGCATTTTCAAAATTGCCGTTTGACCACCTGATGTTTACTGGCTCTGGTGCGACAGGGCGTAAAGTCATGGCTGCTGCAGCACAGAACTTGACGCCAGTGACTTTGGAGTTGGGTGGTAAATCTCCTGCGGTGATTGATCCTGAATACCCTATTGAGAAAGCTGTAGAACGCATTATGTTTGTGAAACAGTTTAATGCGGGGCAAATTTGTACCAATGTCGATTATTTATTTGTACATGAGTCGAAGTTACAAGCTTTTATTCAAGCCGCGGCAGCGTGGGTTCAGGAACATGTGCCTGATATTCATAGCAAAGATTATACTTCTGTGATTGATGAGCGTGCATTTCAGCGCTTAGTGCATAGCTTGGCAGATGCTGAAGCCAAAGGGGCCAGTTTGATTAATTTAAATCAGCAAGAACCAGATGCTGCGACACGAAAATTTCCACTGACTTTGGTATTGAACAGTAATGATGAGATGGAAATTGATACGCGTGAAACCTTTGGTCCGATCTTGATGGTCAAAACCTACCAAAAGCCTGAAGAGGTAGTAGACTATATTGTGCAGCGTGATCGTCCATTGGCTTTTTATCCATTTAGTAATAACAAAAGTTTAATCGATTTTTATATCAGCAGAGTTATGTCGGGCGGGGTTTCGGTCAATGATGCCTTATTTCATGTCGGGCAGCATGACTTACCCTTTGGTGGAGTCGGTGCCAGCGGGATGGGGCACTATCATGGTTATGAAGGCTTTTTGACTTTTTCTAAAATGCGCCCTGTATTTTATCAGGCGGGTTTTTCGAGTTTGAAGTTTCTCGCGCCACCGTATGGAAAATTTGCCAATTGGCTGTTGAATTTATTGATTCGCATGAAGTCATAAGCGCTTAAATTTTAAAACCTCAACATCACTTTTCACTTCAAGATGGATATTTTGAAGTGAAGGAATTAGTGTATTTAAAAACAGAAAAATAAAACTATTAAAGGAGTTAATAGTATGAATAATAAAGATTTTGATTATGATCAAATCGTGATTGGCTCAGGCTTTGGTGGATCGGTCAGTGCTTTACGCCTCAGTGAAAAAGGCTATAAAGTCCTGATTTTGGAGAAAGGCTTACGCCGTGAAGACAAGGATTTTCCAACCACCAATTTAGACACAAAAAACTATTTGTGGCGACCTGAACTGGGATTCAGAGGTACGATGCAATTTACTTTCACCAGTAAAACCACCATTTTGCATGGGGTGGGCGTTGGTGGGGGCTCACAAATTTATGCCAATGTACATTTAATTCCACCTGATGCAGTTTTTGAGTCGGAGGCATGGACCAAGATTCGTAAAGACTGGAAAGACACCTTAAAGCCGTTTTATGGTCTCGCTCAACGTATGTTGGGTACAGCGAATAATACTTATACCAATATTGCAGACGACACGTTAAAAGAAGTTGCGAGTGAAATTGGATATGCAAATTCATTTAAAACGGTGAATACGGGGGTCTTCTTTTCGCAAGTAGCTGGTCAAGAAGGACAATTAGCGAAAGATCCGTATTTCAATGGAGATGGACCAGATCGTAACTCCTGTATTTATTGTGGCAGTTGTATGTTGGGCTGTCGTAATAATGCCAAAAACACCCTCATGAAGAATTACCTGTATTTTGCTGAACGTAATGGGGTAGAAATTCGTCCAAGTTCTGAAGTCCTCAAAATTATGCCATTGAGTGAGGATGGTGGTGAAGGCTATGAAATCATTATCAAAGAAACTTTAGGTAAGAATGTTCGTCAATATAGTTTGCGCAGTCGTGGGGTAGTGTTATCTGCAGGGGTGATGGGTACGGTACCGATGTTGTTAAAAATGCGGGATCAGTATAAGACTTTACCCAATATTTCTTCATTGCTGGGACAGGAAGTTCGGACGAACTCGGAAACTCTGACCACAGTGAACAACACAGATAAAAAACTGGATGATGGGGTAGCAATCAGCTCTTTTATTTCGGTCGATGCAGATACCAATATTGAGGTCACACGGTTCCCTGAAGGTGCGGATGCTTCATGGATTTATATTCCATACGTGCCGATGGTGACCGGTCAGGGCTTTATGCGCTTTATGAAGTTTGTGTTCAATACACTGTTACATCCCTTAAAAACCTTTAAAGTACTGCGTTATAAGGGTAAAGCCAAAGACTCTATCATTTTATTGGTGATGCAAAAGTCTGAAGCATTCATTCATTTTGAATGGCGTAGAAAGTGGTATCGACTGTTCAAAAATAGTATCACTGCTGTGCAAAAAGAAGGGGACACGCCACTCACCGTTTCATTCCCTGCGGCTGAAGAAGCCACTAAAATGATTGCACAAAAGTTAGGTGGAGAACCTGGTTCTGCACTTACTGAAATTCTACTGGGAACGCCAACGACAGCACATATTATGAGTGGTGTCGCGATGGGCAATGACAAGTCGAATGGCGTTGTGGACTTCACTGGTCAAGTCTTTGGTTATCAAAATTTACGCGTATTAGATGGTTCGATTGTACCTGGGAATTTAGGTGTGAATCCCTCACTAACCATTACCGCACTGTCTGAATTTGCGATGAGTCAAATCCCAGTGTTCTCCGCAGAGCGGGCAGCAAAGATTCAGCGTATTGAATTTAGTCAGCCTTTGGAGGGACAGGTGTCTGACTTGAAGGGTACTGGTGATTTAGCCAGTGCATTAAGCAATGCTTAAAAAAGTGGATATGGTTTGGGCTGGTGATGGTGATGGTGTCTAATACGGCAAATTAGACAGCCCAAGCAATACAATCTTGAGATCATTATCCCTCTAACGCTGTATGACAGCGTTAGAGGGCGTTGCTGATTTTATGGGCTATAATTCAGAAATTCCTAAGCTAAGAAGAGAGCGAAAAGCTGTCTTACCTTTTTTACCGATCAATGAGTAATTGGGGGGCATTATTGAGTCTATTCATAAACCCAAAAGCCATGGTTTATTTTTTCTTGTTATAAAATATGACTAGGGTCTGTTGACATTTACTGTTCATAATTAACCCTATAAAGGTAGCCATAAAAATATACAGGCTAAAGCAACAGAACTTTGATAATTTCTTTTGAGCTTGTCATATCGAGTAGCT
>SPVA01000118.1 GCA_013530545.1 Acinetobacter lwoffii | reverse complement strand
GATGGCCCACTGTTTAAGGGTAAACGTGTCGCCGTGATTGGCGGTGGTAACTCGGGGGTGGAAGCTGCGATCGACCTGGCAGGGATTGTAGAGCATGTAACTTTGGTGGAATTTGATACTAAATTGCGTGCGGATCAGGTGCTGCAAGACAAACTGAACAGCTTGCCGAACACCACCGTGATCAAGAATGCCTTGTCGACTGAAGTGCTGGGTGACGGTTCACAGGTGACGGGTCTGAAATACAAAGACCGTGCCACAGATGAAGAGCATACAGTAGAACTTGCAGGGATCTTCGTGCAGATCGGTTTGTTGCCAAATACGGACTTCCTGAAAGAAACGGCTGTTGAATTAACTAACCGTGGCGAGATTGTGATTAACGACCGCAACGAAACCAATGTCAAAGGTGTGTTTGCGGCAGGTGACTGTACCACAGTGCCTTACAAGCAGATCATCATTGCGACCGGTGAAGGTGCCAAGGCGTCACTGTCTGCTTTTGATTACATCATCCGTTCAGGACAATAAAAAAATAGCACCTGGGTTCCCCAAAAAATACATTATTATCGCTTTATAGGAACTCAGGACGCTAACACCCGAGTTCCTTTTTTTATATTTATTATTGGAACAGCCAAAAGTGTCCCCACGCACTTTCAGCTGTTCCTTTCCTCTGCACAGTTTTTGTTTTCAACCCTTATTTTTATACTTTCCCCAAGGTTGTTTTTATATAAAGCAATGTTTATTCCATCGCTTCATTTTTAAGATTTAAATAAGTTCAAACCCTTAAATTTTTCCAGTAATTGTTCTTGTGTTTCCCCATACTCCGGATGTGGAACAATGCATTCAATCGGACAGACATCTACACAGGTCTGATGCTCATAAAAACCGACGCATTCTGTACAACGGTTCACATCAATTTCATAAACTTTCGCACCCTCATAAATCGCGTCATTCGGGCATTCCGGTAAACACATATCGCAATTGATGCATTTGTCGGTAATCAGCAGTGCCATACTTAACTCGCCTGATAAGCCAGTGAAGATGCCGAAATATCCGCAGTCGAGCTTGGCAGATTACGAATCAGCAGGGCATATTGCATATCAACATCTGCCGGAACTGGAATCTCAACGATATGACCTGAACCTTTGGCGTCTTCGATCAGATTACCTTTTTTGTCTTTCATTTCGGTTAAATTGAAAGTGATATTGCCTTTAGTCGTCATCAGTTCGAGTGAGTCACCGACGATAAAACGGTTTTTCACATCGATCTTGATGTAATCTCCATTGCGCTCCAGTACTTCACCGCAGAAAATTTGATGATCAAAACTGGAAGAACCATGTTCATAATTCTGATATTCACTATGCACATGGCGGCGTAGAAAACCTTCGGTATAACCACGATTCGCTAAGCCTTCCAATTGTGTCATCAGTGACGGATCAAAAGGTTTACCCGCAAGCGCATCATCAATCGCTTTACGGTAAATTTGAGCAGTACGGGCGCAATAGAAATAAGACTTGGTACGGCCTTCGATTTTCAGTGAATGCACACCCACTTTAGTTAAGCGCTCTATATGCTGGACTGCACGTAGATCTTTAGAATTCATGAAATAAGTGCCGTGTTCATCTTCTTCTGCGGCAAACATATCTTCATCATTCCGCTGCAATAGCACAGGCTCATCAAACTGATGTTGTTCTTGCATGTGCTTTTCATCAGCATCTTTAGAGCAGCAGCCTGAATCCAGATTTTTTACTGGAATGACATCACCGGTTTCATCTTCCTTGGCATCCAGAACTTTATATTCCCAGCGGCAGGCATTGGTGCAGGCACCCTGATTGGCATCACGTTTGTTCATATAGCCAGACAGCATGCAACGGCCAGAGTAGGCCATACACAATGCGCCATGAACAAAAACCTCAATCTCCATATCGGGCACTTGCTGTTTGATTTCTGCAATTTCTTCAATCGACAGTTCACGTGACAGAATGACACGGGTCAGCCCCATGTTTTTCCAGAATTTCACGGTTGCCCAGTTCACGGCATTGGCCTGAACCGACAGGTGAATATCCATCTTTGGAAAATGTTCACGCACCAGCATGATCAGACCTGGATCGGACATGATCAGCGCATCCGGCTGCATCGCGACAACAGGTTCCAAGTCACGAATAAAATTTTTCAGCTTGGAGTTATGAGGTTGGATATTGACCACCACATAGAATTTTTTGCCTAGTTCGTGTGCTTCTTTGATGCCAATCGCTAAATTGTCATGGTCAAATTCATTATTACGAACACGCAGACTATAGCGCGGCTGGCCGGCATAAACTGCATCTGCACCATAAGCAAAAGCATAGCGCATATTTTTGAGTGAGCCAGCTGGTGAGAGAAGTTCGGTAACGGTGGTAATGCTCATGATCAAATCGAAAGACATATAAAAAGTACGGCTTTATTCTAATCATCTGGAATTTGGATTCAACCTAGTAAATCACTCGGAAATACGCGATTTGGATGTAAAACAAGGTTCTTTTTTAAGTAGGGAATCCTCCATAAAATGTCTTCAATATTCAGTCATTTTCAGAGTTTTCAAGCGTTTTTAAAATCTGGCAATGATCAATGGTGGTCGGGGTATTGCAACTTTCTCTCAGTGTGATCAGTTGTCGTTCAAATATCTGTAATTCTTTAATTTTATTTGAAATATCCGAAAGATGTTGATCAATCAGCTGGTTGACGGCACAGCAGTCCTGTTCCGGATTTTGTTCAAGTTGAATCAGGGTTTCAATCTCTTTTAACGACATGTCCAAGGCCCGACAACGCTTGATAAAAAGCAGTCTTTTTAATGCGTCTTCACCATAATAACGATACTGATTACTTGCTCGAAAATTCGGCTGAATAAAGCCTTTTTTCTCATAAAAACGTAGGGTATCAGTGCTTAGACCAGTCTTTTTGGCCATTTCTGAAATCAAATAAACTGACATATCGCCCTCATGCTTGACCTTGGAGTTAGTCCATAGTTTCTAATCAATTTATCGTGTTTTAGATAAAAAATCATCGGGGGAGTTATATGGCCTGTAGTTGTAGTCCTGAACCGGCACCCATCAAGCCCAACAGCAAATTTAGAACAGCGCTATGGATTGCCTTGCTGGTAAACTTCACTTTATTTGTAGTGGAGTTGATCGGCGGTGCATATGCACATTCATCGGCCTTGTGGGCAGATGCGCTAGATTTCTTTGGTGATGCCGTCAATTACGGAATTTCTTTGGCTGTACTAGGTGCGAGCCTCTATTGGCGGGCAACAGTCGCTTTGGTGAAGGGGATGACCATGGCATTGTTTGGTCTGGTAGTGATTGGCAAAGTGATTTATGCCTATCTGCAAGGTATTCCACCTGAAGCACTGACAATGGGCCTGATTGGTGTGCTGGCCTTAGTAGCGAATGTATTTACAGCAGCAATTCTTTATGCTTTTCGTGAAGGTGATTCCAATATGCGGTCGGTCTGGCTCTGTAGTCGCAATGATGCAATTGGCAACTTTGCGGTCATTTTGGCAGCCGTAGGCGTATTTGGTACAGGCAGTCTTTGGCCGGATATTATTGTGGCTGTAATTATCGCTACACTCGGCATCACATCAGGTTATCAAGTGATTAAGCAGTCTCTGGAAGAAAGATCACTTAAACATAAATCCAGCTAATTTTTATATTTAAAGCTGTCCTGCAGGGCAGCTTTTTATTTATTTCCATTTTTATAATATTTGAAAAATAAAGCTTTACAAATAAACAAATTAAATTAGAATCTCTGGCGAAATTCAGAAAATATAAATAAATTTTAATAATTTAGTTTTTTGCATCGTGCGAGGGTTAATGTGAATTTAATTAAAATTTTTTCAATATTGGCAATATCGGGGCTAGCCGCTTGTAGTTCCAAAGTCGTGACTTATGATGCAACAGGAAAAATCATCGGTTCATGTATGGCGACGCGTGGCCTACTTTCGACCGCAAGTGCACATTGTAGTGGTTCAGGCGATGCCTTGGGTGTGAATTATAATACGCCAAATGCTGCTACGGGCCTGTTACCAACGCCACCAAGCCAAAATCAGATTAATTTAAAACCGTAAATAATAAAGGGGAATATCATGAAATTATCAGCACTTATTGCACTTGTAGCGACTGTTGTATTGACGGGCTGTGCATCGTCAGTAACTACATTTGACTCTCATGGCCGTATGATTGGTTCATGTAAAGCGCAAACGGGTTTCATCATTGCAGGTGGCGCAGGCTGTTCAGGTTCTGCAAACCAGGAAGGTCGCGATCGTTAATTATTTAGTGATGGTTCCAATAAAAAACCGGACTTAAAAGTCCGGTTTTTTAGTTTAGCAAATCTTATTTTTCTACGAATGCACGTTCAATCACGTAGTCACCTAGAACGCCCATTTTTGGAGATTCTTTCAGACCGTGTTGATCAAGAAGCGCAGCAACGTCATCTAGGAATGCCGGGCTACCACATAACATGGCACGGTCAGTTTCCGGGTTGAAACGTGGCAGACCGATTTTTTCAAACAGTTCGCCGGTTTCAATCGCGGTGGTTACACGACCTTGGTTTGGATATTCTTCACGGGTGACGGTTGGATAATATACCAATTTTTCTTTCGCGCCGAGTTCAGAGAAGAATTCATGATTTGGCACTTCATTCAGGATCAAATCTTGATAAGCCAGTTCTGAAATGAAACGGGTACCGTGAACCACGATAATCTTTTCAAAACGCTCATAAGTTTCAGGATCGCGAATAGTCGACAGGAAGGGTGCAAGACCAGTACCAGAAGAAAGAAGATAAAGATTTTTACCTGGGTTCAAGTCATCCAGTACCAGTGTACCTGTTGGCTTTTTAGAAACCAAAATGTCATCGCCGACTTTGACTTTCTGTAAAATCGAAGTCAGTGGACCATCAGGCACTTTAATTGAGAAAAATTCTAACTCTTCTTCGTAGTTGGCGCTTGCAATTGAATATGCGCGCATTAACGGCTTGCCATTGACTTCAAGGCCGATCATTACAAACTGACCGTTTTTAAAACGCAAAGCAGTGTCACGAGTCGTTTTAAAAGAGAATAAAGTATCATTCCAGTGGTGGACGTGAGTAATCTTTTCGACGTTAAAAGCAGCCATTAAAGGTCTCAATAAATTATCAAATTAGAACAGCTTGCTATTCTAATCTAAATTCATTCTCGATAAACTGAATATATTTAATTGAGCTTATCAAAAAAAGTGATGATGACTGAACTGACGCTGCCGATTATTGGTTATATGCGTTCTCCCTATAAAGAAAAATTTGGTATTCCTCGTCAGCCGAATCTGGTTCAGGTCGAAAGCTATATTGAAATGGTCGGGCCCTATAATGACCTGCTCGCCTTTGAGGGAATTGAAGAATTCAGTCATTTGTGGCTGGTCTGGCAATTTCATGACAATAAAAACCAGCACAACAGCCAGTTTCGTCCACAAGTGCGTCCGCCGCGTTTGGGTGGTAACAAGAAAATAGGCGTGTTTGCTACGCGCAGCATGTATCGTCCATCACCGATTGGTTTATCTGTGGTCAAACTCAAAGAAGTGAGAAAAGTGGGCAAACATGTTCGAGTGTATGTGACAGGGAGTGACTTGCTCGATGGCACGCCAATTATGGATATCAAACCTTATATTCAATATTCGGATGCCATCATTGAAGCACAAAGCGGTTATGCACAGGATGAACCACCACGTAAAACCGTCATTTGGAGCGATGAAGCGGAGCAGCAAAAGCAACAATTACTAGGAAATGGAAAAATTTCTGTGCAGACGATTCAGGAACTGGAAGCTGTCTTATCTTTAGATCCAAGACCTGCATATCAGGAAGATGAAGAACGGGTATATGGGATGAAGTTTGCAAATGTTGATATCCATTTCAAAATTCATGCTCAGCAAGTGCTAACTGTTGCTATCCAGCATATTCCTTCCTAGATTATAGGTTCCACCACAAAACCCCAATCAACACCGCCATATGTAAAATCTGCACCGGTGCAAAATAAAGTACAAACTTCCAGCCACCGGTCAAAGCGGCATTGGCTGATTTGGCCAGGGCATGAGCACCCAGACCTAAAAGCAGGGCATAAATCAGACGCATATTGGAGGGATCACCTTGAACGACGACACTCGCCATCGCGGCATGAATCTCGAACAGAGAGGCGAGTAAGGTCCCGGCCAGTAAGCCGGCATCCCCGAGCCAGACCTCCAGTCCGTAAACTCCAGCCTGAATCAATGTTAATGTGACTGCAATAATCACAGCTTCTTTTAAGCTAAACATCTGGCTGTCTGATGATTCCATGCTCGGCGCAGGTTTTGCCTTGCGCAATAATAAAAATGCACAGGCTGCCAGAAGGATTACGGCAACTAAAGAGGGCAAAAGCAGGATTTTCAGCCAGTTCCATGATACCCCTCCAACCACAATCAATAGCAGTACAATGGTCGAGATACAGGACATCAGCGCGGCACCGGCATTCGATCGTGCATCCATTTCACCTTTACGGACCTGTAAACCTAACTGAGCGATGGTCGCCGTACTGGAAACAAAACCGGAAGCAATGGAGGACAGCATCAGGGCATTTTTAGTCGAAAAAAAGCGTTTCGCAATATGCGCCAGAGCTTGTACCACTAAAATTAAGGTCAGTAATTTTAAGATAATATAAGGGTTAAGCACTTCTCCCCAAAAAGGGCGATCAGGGGTCAGCGGCAAGCCAATCAAAATCAAGGCCAGTAATAATAGTCCATCCCTGAATTCGGCTTCTTTAATCCATTTTCCGGCAATATTGTGCATGGTATGTTTGGCCATCAAAATACCGGTTAAGAGCACAGAAAGACCGGCTGCCAGAGGAATATTCCATAAACACATGGCGCCAATAAAATAGGTCATCACAAATGCAAGCTCTGTGGTAATGCCCGGATCATCTGGTTGATTTTTGATAGATAAAATGACCATGCCACCCACGATCAAAGCACCTATTACAGCAATCACGATTCCAAACAGGAAACACAGTGCACCCAATAAAGCACAGATTGCAAAGGAACGTAAGCCGGCAAAACTCGGTTGCTGTTCGCGTTGCTTATGCCGTTCCCGCTCCAGACCAATCAATAGGCCGCAGCCTAATGCCGAGGTGAGTATCGTGAGCAGTTCATGAAAAGAATGCGCATGCAGGGGAACCGCAGTCAAATCCATCTGTGACCTCAGCAAGCTAAGAGTTGATTATTTAAAAATATATGCGACGAGATAGAGTTTGCATAGATCAAAAATGTTGCGGTAGTAATCAAATCCATTATTTACTTTCTTTTTGAGATTGAAATAGAAACGTACATTCAACAGGTGGGGAGCATGCGAAAAACTGCAAAAACTTGTTATAGTGGAGGCAAGTTTGGGGACTGATAATAATGAAATTTGACTTTGAAATTGATACGGCATGGTGTCTAGACCAACTCTTTAAAGACGGTAAAATCAGTGAACGCGACCGGATGCTGGTACAAACCACTCATCGGCAACGTGAACACCTAAAATGGCACCCTTTACAGTGGATTGCTAATTTTAATCTGGTCGATCAGTCCCATCCTCAAACAACACTGACTCTGAACCGTTTATGTCAGTGGCTGGCAGAAAAAACCGGATTGATGTTCTATATCATTGATCCGCTTAAAGCTGATGTACAGGCATTGACCCATGTCATGTCGCAAGAATATGCATTACGCAACCGTATTCTGGCGGTAGAAATTCAGGCAGACAAAGTTCTGATTGCTACAGATCAGCCTTATAAAACTGAATGGATGTCGAATCTCGAGCAGAATATTGTACCAAAAAAAATACAACGGGTATTACTGAATCCAGAACAATTACAACGTTATATTACTGAATACTATCAAGTCAGTCGTGCAGTTACTGGTTCACAAAAATCGTCTGCCTATGACCGGGAAAATAAGGGCGTCGAAGCCTTGCTGCAACTGGGCGATTCCCAGAATCCGGATGCCAATGACCAGCATATTGTCAAACTGGTGGACTGGGTGCTGCAATTTGCCTTTGAACAAGGTGCCAGTGATATTCACATGGAACCACGTAAAGACACCGGCAAGATCCGTTTCCGGATTGATGGGGTGCTGCATACGATTTACAATATGCCGGCCAATACATTGACCGCCGTCATTTCCCGAATCAAGATTCTGGGCCGAATGAACGTGGCGGAAAAACGTAAGCCACAGGATGGCCGACTGAAAACCCGCACGCCCAAAGGACAGGAAACTGAACTGCGCCTGTCGACCTTACCGACAGCTTTTGGTGAAAAACTGGTAATGCGTATTTTCGATCCGGAAGTGCTGGTGAGAAGTTTTCAGCAACTCGGTTTTGAAGGTCATCTGCTGAATGACTGGAACAATCTGACCAGTCATAGTCATGGCATTATTCTGGTGACCGGTCCGACCGGTTCCGGTAAAACTACTACGCTTTATTCAACTCTGAAGCAGCTGGCGACTGAACAGGTCAACGTCTGCACGATTGAAGATCCGATCGAGATGCTGGAACCTAGCTTTAACCAGATGCAGGTCAATAATGGTATTGATCTCGGTTTTGCTGACGGCGTGCGAGCACTAATGCGTCAGGACCCGGACATTATCATGGTTGGAGAAATTCGTGATCAGGACACTGCCAATATGGCGATTCAGGCAGCATTGACCGGTCACCTGGTTCTATCGACTTTACATACCAATGATGCGCCGTCGAGTCTGACCCGTCTGCATGATCTGGGCGTACAGCCATTTTTGACAGCAGCAACCATCTTGGGTGTTCTGGCTCAACGTCTGGTTCGTAAGCTGTGTCCGCACTGCAAACAGGAAAGTTTCCTGAACGAGCAGGAGTGGCAGCATCTGGCAGCCGATTATCCTTTGCCGCGACCGGAATTTGTCTTTAAGGCGGTAGGCTGTGAAGAATGCCGGCATACCGGCTATAAAGGCCGTATCGGGATTTATGAGTTTATGCCACTGAGTCTGACCACCAAACAGTTGATTGGTGCGGATGCTAACCTGAACCAGCTGCGTCAGCAGGCGAAAAAAGAAGGCGTAGAGCCGCTCAGAATTGCCGGGGCGCGCAAGATTCTGGAAGGTGTGACCACGCTTGAAGAAGTCCTGAGAGTGGTGCCCTTAAATTAATTTTGAAAATGAAGCAATCTTAAGATTCAATTCATCTTTGGCTGTTTCAAGACTTTAAAGAGGTAACTGCGATGAAAATGATGATAAATACGGTTTTGGCAGCTGCATTGATGGGTTCTATCGCGACAGCTACGATAGCAAGTAGTGACACGGCTGTGAATCAGGCCGCTTTTGCTAAATCGACTACAGTCAAACAGGCACTGGCCATGAAAGATGACAGCAAAGTTCAGCTCAAAGGTTATGTCGTGAAAGCAGTCGGTGATGAAAAATACCAGTTCCGCGACAGTACAGGCACCATTACGGTTGAGATTGATGACGAACTTTGGCAAGGCAAACCGATTTCAGCCAAAACACCGGTAATCATCACAGGTGAAATCGACATTGATTATAAACCGGCAAAACGTGTTGAAATTGAGGTTGATCAGGTTCGCTTCTAATATCGCCTCATTTGCTGAAATCAGTTTGAACATAGCAACAAAAAACCACATGCAAGTTACCAAAAAGCATGTGGTTTTTTTGAGTCTGCTGCTTTTTCAGGGCAAGATAGAACAAGGAAGCAAACGGAGCAGAATATGCGTATTCTTTTGGCAGAAGATGATCAGTCTCAGGCAGACAGTATCCAGACTTGGCTGGAAATGGATGGTTATGTGATTGATCGGGTAGAGCGTGGTGATCATGCGATCCTAGCGATTGAGCAGCATAAATATGACTGTATTCTGCTGGATCGTGGCCTGCCGAATGCCACTGGAGATGACATTCTGAAAATTTTGCGCAGCCAACATCAAGATACGCCGGTGATTTTTATTACGGCCAAAGACAGTATTGATGACCGGGTTGAAGGTCTGGATTTAGGCGCGAATGATTATCTGGTCAAACCTTTTAGTCTGGAAGAACTTTCGGCCCGAGTTCGTGCCCAACTCAGACAGAAACAGCAAACACCGAATCATATCCTGCAATGGCAGGATCTCAGTCTGGACACTCAAGCCAAGACCCTAACTAAAGAAGGTCAAGCTGTGAATCTGACTGCGAAGGAATTTCAAATTCTATACAAGCTGATGCAGCAGCCTGAACATATTGTCACCCGTGAACAGCTAGAAGAATCGCTGTACGCTTGGGGTGATGAAATTGAAAGTAATGCCATTGAAGTATTTATCTATCAGCTGCGTAAAAAAATCGGCAGCCAGATGATCAAGACTATTCGCGGTCTGGGCTATCGCATGCATAAGGCTGAGGCTTAACCCCATGTCGGCTGCTATTTCCCTGCAAACCCGGCTAATTAAACATGCGCTGTTCAGTTCCATCTTGGCCGGAATATTGGCCTGGCTGCTGTTATTGGGAATTTCCAGTTATCAGGCCAGTCAGCTGCATGATGAATTAATGCAGCAGATTTCTGAGTTGCTGCTTGGCGATGTCACCCAGGCCAAAGGCACCCAGGTGGATGAGCTCAGTGAACAGTTTGATATCCAGTATGCCTTGTTGCTGGATCAGCAGGTACTGACAACTTCGATTGATGATGAATTAATTAATACCATTCCAAAAGCACGGAACAACGGCTTCCAGTTTGCTTATGAGAATGGTCGTTTTATCCGGATACTGACTGCGGAAGATGACGACCTTCAGGTCAAAATCGTACAGCCACTTTCAGTACGTTTCGATGAACTCTGGCAAACTACTTTGGGCTTTGCCGGGATCTTATTCACTTTATGGCTAGTGCAATGGCTGATTCTAAGGGTCTCGGTCAAACGCCAGTTACGGCCATTAAACAAGATTTCGCGTGCCATTGGTTCCAAGACTGCTCAGGATCTGAGTCCTATTAAAACACCTGACCCTGAAATCACTGAACTGCAACCGATCATTCGTCAGCTGAATGCCATGCTCGGCCGGCTGGAGAAATCACTGGCTGCTGAACAGCGTTTTACTGCAGATGCTTCACATGAGCTGCGTTCGCCACTGTCTGCGATTCAAATGCGTCTACAGGTTTTAAAACGCAAATATCAAGATGATGCACAGCTCCCTCAGGCATTACAGTTGATCCAAAATGATGTCAACCGCGGCACGCAGGTACTGGAAAATTTACTTTTACTGGCACGACTCGATCCGGAGCGAACAGGGCAATTAGCAACGCAAACGATTAATCTTAAGAATCTGGTTCAGGAGGCTTTGCAGGCCTTGCAGCCTTTTGCAGAAGAAAAAGACATTCATTGGAATCTAAAACTTGAGGATGCTGTGATCGAAGCGAATCCAGAACTGATTTTTAGTTGTATTCGCAATCTGGTCGACAATGCGATCCGTTATACGCCGCAACAGGGACAGGTCGAGATCCGAACAGTTATTGAGCAGCATCAGATACAGTTACTGATTGAAAACTCAGGAGAGGGGATTGCTGATGAGGTACTGGAACGTTTAGGTGAACGTTTTTATCGGGCTTTGGGTACGCGAACTCAGGGTTCAGGTCTAGGTCTGTCCATTTGCCAGAAAATTATGGCACTGCATGCAGCTAAAATTGACTATGCGCCGTCGGACTTGGGTGGACTTAAAGTGTCATTGAGTTTTGAGCCTGATGGCAAAATCTCATGATTAGAAGATTAAAAAGCAGTATGCGCTGATTCATACTGCTGCTTCCCACGTTTGTTATTATTAGAACTGATTTAATTATTTGGTCAGAATAAGACGGTTATTGCGGGTCAGACGCAAGCGGTATTCTTCGCCGGCATGCATGATCCGGATTTCACGACCCAGTGCAAACAGATTGTTGGAGTACAGCATTGGCAAGGCATGGTGAGTATCATTGTTACGGGTGAATAGGCTAAATGGGGCGTTCATTCCGTCGACTCCGTGGTGTGTTTTGGATTGATTTAAATGATAATCATTATCGAATAGATCTGTCAACGAAATATTGAGCAATTTATAAAAAACTCTAATTTGCTTACAATCTGTAAAACTTTAACGGTTCTGTACATCATGACTAAAGCTACGATTCATGTCGCAATTGCGCTTTTATTTTATCAAAATCAGGTTCTCGTCGGCTGGCGTGAGGCCAAGCAGCATCAGGGCAATAAATATGAATTTCCAGGCGGAAAAGTTGAACAGGGCGAATTACCAGTCGAGGCATGTCGCCGCGAAGTGATGGAAGAGGTCGGCGTTGATATCGAATGCTGGCATGCCTCTGATTTTATCTCCCATGAATATGAAGATCTCATTGTCAATTTGCATATTTTCCATGCTTCAGTACAGCCTGCTCAACTGGCTGAAATCAAACAGCCCTGGCGCTGGTACAGTCGGGAAGAACTTGGACAGCTGAATTTTCCGAAAGCCAATCAGTCCATGATCCAAAAGCTGCAATGGCCGCAGCGCATCAAGATAGCTGAAGATCTGGATATTTTATCAAGTCTGGATACAGATCAAATGTTGTATTGGCGCGTGGAAGCAACGCCTGAATGGATCATGCAATTACAGCAATATCCGGTAGATCAACTCTCCAAGTTAATCATTAATCAGCAGCTTTGGTCACAACTGAATGAATTGCAGCAGCAGACGATTTGCACGATTCATCTAAAACAGAATCAACTGATGAACTCGAAACAAAGTGAATTGAAATCTGGCTATCGTTATCTAGCGGCTTGTCATGACCTGACCGCTTTAATGCATGCAGAACAGATCGGCTGTGAAGCGGCTTTACTGAGTCCGGTACTAGCGACCGCAACGCATCCGGACACACCTGCGCTAGGCTGGGAGCAATTCAAGCAAATGGCAGAGCAGGTACAGATTCCGGTTTTTGCTTTGGGCGGAATGAAAGCTGAAGAACTCGATTATGCAAAAAGCCAGCATGCTTATGGCATTGCCGGCATTCGCTATATTTAAACACTTTATTTAGAAAATAAACTTTCTATTGGTAAGTCAGTTTCTATAGAAAATTATCTTAAAGCTTTTTCAGTGCCTGTTGAGCTTGCTGAATCGCTTTGGCATTTTTCCGCAACTGAGCAGATTTAAGGCGCACTTGCCAAAGCTGCTTTTTCATGACACTAGATTGTGCATAACTCAGGCCACGTAAGGCAAAAGCATCGGCGCTTGCTGGCTGATTTTTACGGTTGGCGATCATGCCCAAGTATAAATAGGTTTCTGGTGCCTGAGGGGCCAGTCGCTGTGCCTGAGTTGCAGCAGCTTCAGCTTGAGCAAATTGCTGCTTGGTATAGGCCTGCTGGGTTTGCTGCATCAGACTCTTGAAGGCCGGCAGATTACGTCCATCATCAAACTTTTGGCTTTTCGGCTTCTGTTCAGGAATGACAATTTTCTGACGTTTGATGTCAGGACGGTCATAAGGCGTAATCACAACGCCGTCTGGTGTTTTTGCCTTAGGTTTTTCCGTCGCAGGCTTGGCAGGGCTAACTGGCTTTTCTGGCTCAGAGATACTTTGGCAGCCCACCAGACTGAGGATGAGCAAACCAGGGAGGATTTTTCTTAACATAAACATAAACATAAACTCAATTAATGGCTATAACTTCCACTGGCGATAATACGGGTTTCGCTCTCAAGATCGCGTTCTATTTCTGTTTCACTTTCTTGTATGTAGCGACTCATATCATCCTGTTCAGCATCAGATGGCGCAGGTTCTGAATCAATATCATAAGGTTCCGTCGCATAGTGCGAGATGCCGCAGGCAGTCGCCTGATTTGGCAGGGCATGACGCGAAATCGGGATATACATGGCGCCTTCACAGCCTTGTGCAGACAATAAACCAGTATAACGATCCAGCCAATGCCATTCGATTTCATTCGGCTGTGGCAGATTCACCGGTTTCTGGCGCAACTGTTTCATGACATTGGTCCAAACGGGCAGGGCACCTGAAGAACCGGTTAAGCCAGTGACTTTGTTGTCATCCAGACCGAGCCAAACCACGGTCATATAATTACCTGAGTATCCGGCAAACCATGAGTCACGGCTGTCATTCGTAGTACCGGACTTACCAGCAAGATTCAGACTGCGTGGTAAGCTGTTATAGGCTGCACGACCTGTACCATTCGACATGACCTGTTGTAAGCCATAATTCAGGGCATAAGCAGAAGCTGGATCAATGGTCGGTTGTACACTCAGGCTATAACGATCCAGAGAGCGGCCGTTGGCATCCACCACAGAGCGGATGGCTTTGGTTGGGTATTTAAAGCCGCCTGTAGCAAAGTTGCCGTAAATATTCATCACTTCCATCGGGGACATATCTACCGCACCCAAGTAAATCGATGGATAAGATGGAATATCTGAGGTCACACCAAATTTTTTCAGATGATTAATAAAGGTGGACAGACCAAATTCTTGTGCTAAACGCACAGTGGACAGGTTATAAGATTGCGATAAGGCTTGTGACATTGGAATGACACCATGTCCGCGACCACTATAGTTTTTCGGCGTCCAGGTTTTGCCATCACTCTTGATGCTGATTTCACTGTCTTCAATTGGGCTTGCCCAGTGATAACGGTTCGATTCCAGGGCACTCAGGTAGATCACCGGTTTTAGCAGGGAACCGACTTGACGCTTGGCATCGACTGCACGGTTAAAGCCGGTAAAATCTTGAGTCGAACCCACCGCGGCCACCAGCTCACCATTTTCCGGATGCGATACCAATACTGCGCCCTGTAAATCTTTCAGGCGACCTGGATTGGATTTACTTAAACGCGCCACCGTCTCTTTAAAGCTGTCCTGAATTCTGGTTTGGGCTAAAGGATCTAAAGTGGTGAAAATTCGCAGACCCTGATTGGTCAGATCGGTTTCCTGATAATCTGTGCGTAATTGACGACGTACGATATCCAGAAAATCCGGGAAGCGGGCAGGGCCTAAAGTCGGTTTGGAAATGACATTTAACGGACGTGCGGTTTCTTTTTCATATTGTTCCTGAGTCAGATAGCCCATCACCAGCATATTATTCAGAACGATATCACGACGTTTTTTCGCACTTTCAGGATTGCGCCATGGATTATATAGGCTTGGACCTTGGACTAAACCCACCAGAAATGCTTGCTGGGAAATATTCAGTTCACGCAGTGGCAGGCCAAAATAAAACTGCGATGCCAGACCATAACCATTAATGGAGTAGTTACCATTCTGGCCCAGATTTACCTCATTCAGATAAGCTTCCAGAATTTCATTTTTGTCATAATGCAATTCAATCAGCATCGCCATAAAGGCTTCATTCACTTTACGTTTTAAAGTGCGCTCAGGGGTCAAATAGAAATTTTTAACCAATTGCTGGGTCAAGGTTGAACCACCCTGACGTTTACCACCGGTAATATTGCTGACCACGGCACGTGCAATACCACGCGGTGAAACCCCATGATGCTCATAGAACTTACGATCTTCGGTCGCGATCAGCGCTTCGATCAAGGGCTTAGGCACTTTATTTAGCTTAATCAGCACACGGTCTTCGTTATGTTGCGGATAAATCCCGCCTATTAATAAAGGTTCTAAACGCGCAATCCCGCTTGAAGAGGGTTTGGTCGCGCTGACTTCTGCAATCTGTTCACCGCTGAAACTGACTTTCAATATTTGTTCCGGTTCAACCCGGTCACCAAAATCAAAGCCGCGTGTATGCACATACAGGGTATTGCCAGTGCTGACAAAGTTGCCTGATTTAGTATAACTATCCGAATTTTTATAACCGAGTAATTTTAATTCTTGTTGGAAATCCTGCAGGCTGACTGGGGCATTCACGTACACTTCCATCGGACGTGCGAAGACCTTGGCCGGAATATCCCAGCGCTGACCTTCAAACTTGTCGCGTACAATATTGTCTAATCTAATCAAATAGATACTAAATGCTACAAAGATAGAAATGACAATAATAGAAAAAATTAAGGCAAGAAACCCCATGCCACGTTCAGATTTCATAAATACTTATAAGATCCTGTGAAATTGTGCTAATCATGCGAAGCTTTTCATTATTTTGCAATATTTAATCAAGAAATGCGCTTAAAATTAAAATGAAACCCCACAATTTCTCCTTAATTCGAATATATTTCAAATAATTTCCTACCTATGAAGCACTGTTATAAATTGTCATCCAGGTATAGCTTAATGTTATGATAAGCAGGATTCGTAGCGGAGCGACGACACTGGTGCAAATTTCCCATAAGACCTTTCGAAATATCGGGTTAATAGGACGTCCTGATAAATCGTCGGTGGTTGAAACCTTATGCCTTATTCACGATCATCTTCTCAATTTAGGCCTACACCCAGTTTTTGATGCAGCGACAGCTGAACTTGTTCCCTATCAAAATACCCAAACCGTCAGTCGTGCCTTATTGGGTGAGGTGGTGGATCTGGTGATTGTCGTGGGCGGTGACGGCTCGCTATTACATGCAGCACGCGCCTTGGTCAAGTACAATACCCCGGTGATCGGGGTTAACCGTGGTCGTCTGGGTTTTTTAACGGATATCAAGCCGACTGAAGTGATATTCAAGCTGGATCAGGTATTAAAGGGTGACTTTCAGACTGAGCGACGCTTTTTACTCGAAGTCGAAATTCGCTCCAAAGGTGAAGTGATTTACGATGCCATTGCTCTAAATGATGTGGTGCTACATTCAGGGAAATCGGTACATATGATCGATTTTGAACTGAATATTGATGGACAATATGTCTATCGTCAGCACAGCGATGGCCTGATAGTCTCTACGCCGACTGGTTCTACGGCTTATGCGCTTTCTGGTGGTGGCCCGATTGTACATCCAAGTATGGATGCGATTGCCTTGGTACCGATGCATCCGCATACCTTGTCTTCACGCCCGATTGTGGTCGGTGGACATAGTGAAATTAAATTACTGATTCGTGAAAATCGCGTACTGCCGATGGTTAGTGCGGATGGACAACACAGTGTGTCTTTGAATGTGGGTGATAGCGTCCATATTCGCAAGCATCCCTTTAAACTGAATCTTCTGCATCCACCGGGTTATGACTTTTATAATGCCTGTCGAACCAAACTGGGGTGGAATCAGGACTTTGATTATTTTAAGCAGGATTAAATCATGAATATTGAACAAATGCTTGCCGTACTCAATCCTGAGATTGTTGAACGCCTAAGAACAGCAGTCGAAATTGGAAAGTGGCCAAACGGTGTAGCCTTGACACCAGAACAACGTCAGACCTGTATGCAGGCAGTGTATGCCTGGGAAATGAAAAACCTGCCTGAAAATGAGCGCAGCGGTTATATCGATCGCGGTACTAAAGAAGAGGGTGAAGAGTGTGATGATGATCATCACAAGAATGAACCTGAATTCAAGCCGATTCGTTTTGTTTAAGGCTTAATTCCCAGCCAATAGCAATACAATTAAAAAAAGCATTGTTCATTCACTGAACAATGCTTTTTTCTTTTGCACAAGATTAAACCGTGTGGCGATTCGCCCATAAGATTTTGGCTTTTTGCATCGCAGCTTCAAAGCTGTCACACACGCCCATGGTATATAGCGCAATGCCCATAGTTTCTATCACTGCAATCTCGCCATAATCATGGCTTTGCTGACCGTCCCAGACAGCCTTAAATAGCGCCAGATCCAGTTCTTCTTCAATTGGACTGCGGTTGTCAGTGAGCTTTGGCAATTCATGCTCATAGAGCAGGCCATCTTTAATGCCACAGATGAGCGTTTTGGCATCCGGATTACGCTCGAATTCGCCCCCTTCACCTTTAATCACGGCACTATTTTTATAGCCTAAGCGGAAAGCCGCTTGCTGATGCGAACCACGATACGCTGGATGGAAAATTGCTTGCAGGGTCGCTTTGGCATTAAACGGATTGATCAGACGCGCCAGCGTATGAATCGGGGAGCGTAACCCCATGACATTACGCAGCGCAATCAAGTCTGCAAGAATCGGAGAAATCACTTCTAGCGGAATATAGGCAAAATGCTGTTGTTGCAGTTGCTGTTCAACCTCGGCATCATTTTGACAGATTGGATAGCCTAAGTAAGTCAGCACCTGTTCGGTGTAAACACGGTTCATGGTATGGCCTGAGGCACCATGCATCACAATATTATAACCATGCTTGGCCAGCGTCAGCGCTGCCAGAATAAACCATGGATAATGTTTGCGCTTGCCCGCATAGGACGACCAATCCAGATCGACATCCAGTTTTTTGAAACTCAGCTGGTCACGTGTCGCCTGTACGAAACCGGCCAACTCATCTACAGATTCTTCCTTGACCCGCAATAACATCAAGAATGCACCTAACTGCACATCCAGCACTTCATTTTTCAAAATCATACTGAAGGCTTGATAGGCTTCATCATAGCTGAGGGAGCGGGCGCCATTTTTCCCTTTACCCACAATGCGTACATATTGGGCAAAGGGATGTTCGAAATCTTTATAGATATTTCTTTTGGTATTCATAACTTTTTACAGCTTGCAGAAAATATTAATGTCAAGGGAGAGGGTGAAAATCCATAAACCTTTCAGTATACGTAAAACAATCAGTTAAATCTGATTATCGACTAATGTCTAATCCAATATTGATTAAAAAGCAAACAAGCGCATAATAAGTTATGCACATTTAGTATGAATATTCGGTAAAATTTAGGCAATTTTTAGAGTCTGTTTAATTTTTCTTAATCTCTTTCTCCCATTTAATACTTTGGTCTGATACTTGAGTGTCAGATTCAATGCATGGCTGATTATCATTTTTGAACATTCTCTTGAGCCTTTTGAGACTTGATCCGGTTCATCCTGAGAAGGGATGAAGAGGTCAGTATATTTCTCAAAATGGTCTTTCTTATTTTTGATATCGTTCAAGTAGATTTATTATGGCGAAACAACCAATTTATAAGTCACTGTATTTTCAAGTGATTGTGGCCATTATCGCAGGTATTCTGGTCGGGCATTTTTCGCCTAGTGGTACGCAAATTATCAATGGCGTAGAACAGCATGTCCCTGGCTTGGGCGAACAGCTTAAACCGCTTGGTGATGCATTTATCCGTCTGATTAAAATGATTATCGCACCTGTAATTTTCTGTACCGTAGTGAGCGGTATTGCAGGTATGGAAAGCATGAAATCAGTCGGTAAAACTGGTGGTGTGGCTTTACTTTACTTCGAGATCGTATCTACGATTGCTTTGGTCATCGGTCTGGTCGTGATTAACATTGTGAAGCCTGGTGTGGGCATGAACGTTGATCCTGCTTCACTGGATACCAGTGGCATTAGTAAATATGTCGCTTCAGGTGAGTCACAATCGACTATCGACTTCCTGATGAACATCATTCCAAATACGGTTGTGGGCGCATTTGCAGAAGGCGAAATCCTGCAAGTTCTATTGTTCGCGATCATTTTTGGTTTTGCACTGCATAAGCTAGGTGATCAAGGCAAGCCAGTCCTGAAACTCATCGACCAGATTTCACATGTGTTCTTCAATATCGTGAATATGATCATGAAACTTGCTCCAATTGGTGCATTTGGTGCGATGGCATTTACAATTGGTAAATATGGTATTGGTTCTCTTGCTCAGCTGGCACAGTTGATCATTTGTTTCTATGTTACCTGCGTACTGTTTATTTTCATCGTATTGGGCTCAATTGCGCGTTTCGCAGGGTTCAGCATCATGAAGATGATCCGCCTGATTCGCGAAGAACTTCTGATTGTACTGGGGACGTCATCTTCAGAATCAGTACTGCCACGTATGTTGAAGAAACTGGAACTTGCCGGTGCAGAGAAGTCGGTGGTAGGTCTGGTGATTCCAACTGGTTATTCATTTAACCTGGATGGTACGTCGATTTACTTGACGATGGCTGCAATCTTTATTGCGCAAGCAACCAATACGCAACTTGACTTGTCTCATCAAATTACCCTGCTTCTGGTACTTCTGATCTCATCTAAGGGTGCGGCAGGCGTGACTGGTTCAGGCTTTATTGTGATGGCGGCAACTTTGGCTGCTGTAGGGAATATTCCTGTTGCAGGTCTGGCATTGATTCTCGGTATCGATCGTTTCATGTCTGAAGCTCGTGCCTTGACCAATCTGGTCGGTAACTCTTTGGCGACTTTAGTGGTTGCGAAATGGGTGGGCCAGTTAGATATGGACAAGCTGAACTATGCTTTAGCAAATCCTGCAGAAATTGACGAAAAAATGGCACAAGAAGGCAATAACGCTCACTAATTTTGAGTCTGTCTTTCATGTCTAAAAGGGAAGCTTCGGCTTCCCTTTTTTATTGACTGTGAAGTTAGTAAAAAGATGAATGCCGGCACATGACAGGGAGCAGGAAAGTCGATAGTCTGTGAAAAGGAAACTAAAATGATAAACAACAAGGACAATAGAATGCTTGCCTACGATGCCGATCTAGAATTATTCCGCGATAATTTTAAACGCTTTATGAACGAACATGTCGCACCGTACTACGACCAGTGGGAACGTGAAGGTCTGATGCCGCGTTCAGTCTGGAATGCACTCGGTGAAAATGGCTTCTTGTGTGTCGATGTTCCAGAAGAATATGGTGGCTATGGGGTGCCGACCGATTATTCCTTGATGCTGATCGAAGAATCTGCACGTTCCGGATACAGTGCCATTGCCACAGGTCTGTCTTGTCATTCCGATATTGCAGCACCGTATATCCTGCATATTGGTACTGAAGAACAGAAAAAATACTGGTTACCAAAAATGGTCACCGGTGAAGTGGTCGGTGCGATTGGCATGACCGAGCCAGGTGCAGGTTCAGATTTGCAAGCCATGCGTACTAGTGCCATCTTGCAGGATGAATATTATCTGTTAAATGGCTCAAAAACCTTCATTTCCAATGGTCAGCATGCTGACTTGGTGGTGCTTGCGGTCAAAACCGATCCTCAAGCCCGAGCTAAAGGCGTTTCATTGCTGCTGGTCGATACCCATCTGGAAGGCTTTAAAAAAGGCACTAATCTGGACAAGATTGGTCTGCATGCTCAGGATACGTCTGAACTGTTCTTCGACAATGTTAAAGTGCCAAAGGACCAATTACTGGGTCAGCCGGGACAGGGATTTGCTTACCTGATGCAGGAATTGCCACGTGAGCGTACCGCCATCGCTGCCACCGCTCTAGGCGCCATTCGTGGCTCGATCGATGTGACCACACAATATGTGAAAGAGCGTCAGGCTTTTGGTCAGGCGATCGGTCAATTCCAGAATACTCGTTTTGTGTTGGCGCAAGCGAAAATTGATGAATTGGCAACTGCAGCATTTTATAACCAGAATCTTGAGCTTTATATGCAAGGGAAGCTGGATGTAGAAACTGCAGCGGCATTGAAAAGTTTTTCTACCGATATGCAGATGAAAATCGCGGACAATCTCCTGCAATTATTTGGGGGTTATGGCTATATGACTGAATATCCAATTTCACGTTTCTTCGTTGATTTCAGCGGATTTATGGGGGTACTAATGAAATCATGAAAGAGATAGTGGCACGTGGTCTGTTAGGACGTTAATAGCTCACTCATAAAAAAAGAGTCCCGAAGGACTCTTTTTTATAGGGGGAGAACATAGCCAAGATGGGAAATATTTTTTAAGACTTTATGATTTTAAAACATCCAAACATTCATGAATAAAAATGGGTAAATCATTGGGTAGGCGCGATGAAATCAACTGATTATTGTCATTCACCAGTTCTGCATCATAATACGTTCCACCGGCACGTTGTACGCGACTGGCATGCGCGCGAATACTGGTAATAATTCGATTTTTCAGCACATCTGCTTCACACAGTAATAATGATGCATCACATAAACTAAAGATGGTTTTCTTGGCTTGATTAAAAGCCTGGATAAATTGCAGCACCCGCATATCGGTAGATAAAGAAACTGCAGATTCACCGCCAGGAATCAGCAAGGCATCAAAATCATCAATACTGATTTGTTCGATGTCCCGGTCAATCGTCACTGCAGAACAGCCATGCAGACCATAGACCACTTTTCCTGCATTAAACTCAATATTACAGATGCTATGCTTTGCTTCCAGCAAGGCTGCTACGGGTTCAAGATATTCCTGATCTTCAAAATTATTCGTCAAAAGTACAGCTATTCTTTTTGGCATGACTGACACCCAAACGCTTGTTTTAAGTTAGACTATCTATGATTGGTTAAAAAATCGTCTCTGCTTTGTAATTGAGTAGTGATTTAATGTAAAAAAATAACTGAAATCAAAGAGAAGTCGATAAAAATGGGGTTGCAGAGTGTGCATTTTATTGTGAAATCTATCTTAGATATGAATGGTTCAAAAATGACGTGTGAAAAGTAATTATTTTAATTTTCTTATGCTTAAAACCGCTATATAGATTAAGAAATAGTGATATTTTATCTTCCTTAAAATCAGTTAATATGGAGAGGCAAAGTTTACAATTTAATAATGTAAATCAAGCAGAAAAGCTGAAGTAAATGTTACCAGATATGACCAAAAGCGATAAACGGTTAAAATCAACTGTATGTTTTTAAGACTTAATCTACAAAGCTCACTATTGTTATACTGAACAGATAAGGTTTATGAAGGGCGACAGAACAATGATCAACGACGATCAAAACACCACGACTTCTCTTGATTTGGCAAAAATTCGTGAAGATATCGATTCTGTTGATCAGCAAATTCAGCAATTGATTAACCGTCGGGCACGTTTGGCTGAAGCTGTGGCAAAAGCAAAGTTTGCCTCAGAAGAGAATCCGCTGTTTTACCGCCCAGAACGTGAAGCTCAGGTTTTGCGTAATGTCATGGAACGTAATGAAGGGCCATTGTCTGATACCACCATGGCACGTCTGTTCCGTGAAATCATGTCGGCCTGTCTTGCACTTGAAGCTCCGCAAAGCATTGCTTTCTTGGGACCAGTCGGGACCTATACTCATTCTGCGGTACTCAAGCACTTTGGCCATGATGCTGTGGTTCGTCCTTTACCGACCATTGATGAAGTTTTCCGTGACGTGGAAGCGGGTAGTGCCCATTATGGTCTGGTGCCGGTAGAAAATTCCTCTGAAGGCGTGGTGAACCATACTTTAGACTGTTTCAAAACCTCGAACCTGAATGTGATTGGCGAAGTTGAATTACCGATTCACCATCAGTTCCTGATTTCTGAAAATACCCGTAAAGACAGCATCAAACAGATTTATGCGCATCAGCAGACTTTGGCACAGTGTCGTAAGTGGCTGGATGCTCATTATCCAGGTGTGGAACGTGTCGCTTTAAGTTCCAATGCGGAAGCAGCGCGCCGTATTCGTAATGAATGGCATTCTGCTGCGATTGCCTCTGAAATTGCTGCGAGTATCTATGATCTCGAAATCATGCATAGCAATATCGAGGACAATCCGGAAAATACCACACGCTTCCTGGTGATTGGTCGTGAAAAAGTGCCTCAAAGTGGTAATGACAAGACTTCATTACTAATCTCAGCGCATGATCGTGCCGGAGCTTTGCTGGAAATTCTGGCGCCGTTTGCCAAGCACAATATCAGTCTGACCAGTATTGAAACCCGTCCTGCACTTCCTGAAAAATGGGCTTATGTGTTCTTCATTGATCTTGAAGGCCATATTGAGCAGGAACACGTGAAAGCAGCCATTGAAGAAATTCGTCCTTTGGTCAAAGAAGTTCGCGTACTCGGTTCATATCCTGCAGCTGTACTTTAAGTCAGCTATCCGTGGTCAGGGCGAGGGTGCTGACCACTGTTTTATATTTAAAATTGGAAGTCTAAAATGTCGTTTGTTCCAGCTAATTCAGGCATCTCAAAATTAAAGCCATATCAACCGGGTAAGCCGATCAGTGAACTTGAGCGCGAGTTGGGGCTTACCGATATCGTCAAACTGGCTTCAAATGAAAATCCGCTGGGTTGTTCAGATAAAGTCAAAGAAGCGGTCGCTGCGGAAATTGCTGAAATTGGCCGTTATCCGGATGGTGGTGGTTTTATCCTGAAAGATCAGATCAAGGCCCAGTTTGGTTTTAATCACGATCAGATTACCTTGGGGAATGGTTCAAACGACTTACTGGAAATGTTTGCCCGCGCATTCGTTTCAGAAAATGATTCGGTGGTGTATAGCCAGCATGCTTTTGCAGTTTATGCATTGGTGACTCAAGCCATTAATGCACAAGCGATTGAAGTGCCAGCTAAAGGCTTTTCGCATGACTTGGAAGCAATGGCGGCTGCAATTCAAGACAATACCAAACTCGTCTTCATTGCAAACCCGAATAATCCAACAGGAACCTGGTTTGAAGAAGCTGAATTTGAAGCGTTCATGCAAAAAGTTCCTGCCAATGTCATCGTGGTTCTGGATGAAGCCTATGTGGAATATTTCCCGGAAAACTTCAACAGTCTGAAATTCTTGGCTCAATATCCAAACCTGATCGTTAGCCGTACTTTGTCGAAGTGCTATGGTTTGGCTGCACTACGTGTTGGTTTTGCTCTGGCTTCAGTAGAAGTGACGGATTATCTCAATCGTATTCGTCAGCCATTTAATGTCAACCATCTTGCGATGGTGGCTGCGGTGGCTGCACTGAAAGATGAAGATTTTATCGCGCGTTCTCGTGAAGTGAATAAAGCCGGTATGGCGCAACTTGAAGCTGGTTTTAAGGCTTTGGGTCTTAACTATGTGCCTTCACGTGCCAACTTTATCTTGGTAGATGTACAGGCAGACCCATCAGCAACCTTCAATGGTCTGCTCAAGCAAGGGGTGATTGTGCGTCCGGTCGGTATTTCTAATCACATTCGGGTATCGATTGGTACTGAAGCAGAAAATGCGAAATTCTTGAGCGCATTGGCTAAAGTACTCGGTTTAGAGGCAAAAGCTTAAACCATGTCGCAGCCACTGTTTGAAAAAGTTGCATTTATCGGGCTTGGACTGATTGGTTCAAGTCTGGCGCGTGTCATTCGAGCCGAGCATTTGGCCAATGACATTGTTGCATCGACACGTTCACAAAAGACTTTGGAAGATGCTAAATCTCTTGGCCTGATTTCCGAAGGTTATGCCGATCCTGTAGAGGCGGTCAAAGGTGCTGATCTGGTAGTGCTTGCATTGCCGGTACGTGCCACGCAAAAGGTGTTGGAAGCCATTCAGCCTTATTTATCTCCCAATACCATTATTACTGATGTTGGTAGTACCAAAGGTAATGTGGTCGATGCAGCGAAAGCGGTTTTTGGCGATGAACTGCCTGAAGGTTTTGTACCGGGCCATCCGATTGCAGGTGCCGAGCATACTGGGGTACATGCAGGTAAAGTTGATTTATTTGCCAATCACAAAGTGATTTTGACGCCACTGCCAAGCAGTGCAAACTGGGCCGTCGATAAACTGATTCAGCTGTGGCAAGCGGCGAAAGCCGAAGTGATTTGCATGGATGTCGACAAGCACGATGAAGTGCTGGCGCATACCAGTCATCTTCCGCATCTTATGGCATTCAACTTGGTTGAACAATTGGCCAAGCGTGAAGACAATTTAGATATATTTCGTTATGCTGCGGGTGGTTTTCGGGATTTCTCGCGAATTGCCGCCAGCGATCCACAAATGTGGCATGACATCTTTTTTGCTAATAAAAAAGCAGTTCTGAATGCTGTTGATGGCTTTGAACAGCAGCTCGCGATTATCCGCAAATTGATTGAAGATGAAGATTCCCACGCATTGATGGGCTTATTGGGTCATGCGCAGGCAGCTCGCCAGCATTTCAACCATATGCTCGCCAAGAAACCTTTCATGGAGAAAAATAAAGTGACACAACAATTTACCATTCAGCCGGGTGCCAAGAAATTTCAGGGTAAATTTACCGTGCCAGGTGACAAATCTGTGTCACATCGCTCGATCATGTTTGGTGCGATTGCAGAAGGTACCACACATGTGACCGGCTTTCTGGAAGGTGAGGATGCTCTAGCGACACTGCAAGCTTTCCGTGATATGGGTGTGAGCATTGAAGGCCCTAAAAATGGTGAAGTGACCATTCATGGTGTTGGCATGCATGGCCTTAAAGCGCCACAGTCTGCCATTTATATGGGCAACTCGGGCACTTCAATGCGTTTGTTGTCGGGTATGCTGGCTGCACAAAAATTTGATTCAGTCATGACTGGTGACGCATCTTTATCCAAGCGTCCAATGGAGCGTATTGCCAAGCCTTTACGTGAAATGGGTGCGCAAATTCAGACCACAGGTGAACGCGGTACACCACCTGTATCCATCACCGGCAATCAAAACCTTAAAGGGATTCAGTACGATTTGCCAATGGCCTCTGCTCAGGTGAAATCAGGGATTCTACTTGCAGGTCTATGGGCGGAAGGTGAAACTTCGGTGACTGAACCAGAACCAACACGCGACCATACTGAACGTATGCTGCGTGCATTTGGTTATGAAGTGAAAACCGAAGGTAATCGAATTTCCCTGCAAGGTGGCGGCAAGTTAGTGGGTACCAATATTCAAGTGCCTTCAGATATTTCTTCAGCAGCCTTCTTTATGGTGGGTGCGGCCATTACTGAAAATTCGGACGTCACCCTTGAAGCGGTAGGCATTAACCCGACCCGTACTGGTGTGATTGAAATCCTCAAGCAAATGGGTGCGGACATTACAGTTGAAAACGAGCGTATTGCGGGCGGTGAACCGATTGCAGATATTCGTATTCGTGGTACACGTACGCTCAAAGGCATTCATATGCCAGAAGATCAGGTACCATTGGCAATTGATGAATTCCCGGCGTTATTTATTGCAGCTGCATGTGCTGAAGGTCAGACGATTTTGACCGGCGCTGCCGAGCTTCGCGTGAAAGAATCGGATCGTATTCAGGTCATGGCAGATGGTCTTCAAACCATGGGTATTGACTGTACCCCAACGGACGATGGCATCATCATTGAAGGTAAGGGCAAGTCCGGTGACTGGTCGCCAATCTTTAGCGGTGGTGAAATTGAATCGCATCATGATCACCGTATCGCGATGAGTTTTTCAATTGCCGGTTTGCGTAATTCGGAGCAGATCAAGATTGTCGGTACTGAAACGGTCGCAACCAGTTTCCCGACCTTCACAGAATTAACCTCAATCGCAGGATTGCCAATTCAAGTGTCAGAATAATTTTTAAAATTATGTGAAACAGCCAAGCTTTTGCTTGGCTGTTTTGTTTATATTGCTTATGCTAAACCCATATAAGAAAAAAGCCATTTGGAAGTAGCGATGCGAAAATTAAAATTCATGGCCAATACCCAGAGCCAAACACCACGGGATGGTCAGGAAACCCAGGAATATGTAGCACATTTGCTTGCCGAAAAATTAGGCAAATATGGTTTTCAGACCTTAAGCCAAAGTGGAGCTCAGGTTGCCGTCAGCGTGGAAGAACATGCGCTGCCTTTATCGGTGAGTTGTGAAACCAGAGATGAACAAGGGCATCTGGTCTGTGAAATTGCCTCATATCCTGAAGAAGAACAGGACTGGCTGGATCGCATCACTGAAAGAAGCCTGCTTAATCAGCTTGCACAGGCAGTGGAAACCTCTCTAAAAGAGCAGGAAAGCTTTAGCGAGTTTGAATGGAAGAGCTAATTCAACAGACTCAACCAGCTTTGCCTACACTGCAAAGTAAACGCTTGATCCTGAATTGTTTTAAATCAGCCGATGCCAAAGAAACTTATGCTTCAATTACGCCGAGTTTGACACGTTTTATGGCGTGGGACCCACCACAATCTGAACAGGGATTTGCAACAGTCTGGCAAAATTGGCTGGAAAATATGACTGATTATAAAGAATATGTATTTGTGATCCGTCATATTGAAACACAAGAATTTATTGGGCTATGTGGTTTGCATCGACTTCATGATGAAATACCTGAAGTCGGTATTTGGATTCGTGAAACTGCACATGGTCATCATTATGGACATGAGGCAGTGCATTGTGTTGTGGCTTATGCTTTCAATACATTAGGGATTCAAGTTTTAAGCTACCCGGTAGCAGAAGAAAACTGGGCTAGCCGTAAAATTGCAGAACGCTTGGGCGGAAAAATTATCCGCTACATCGATAAGCCTAAATATCGGGCTGTGATGTATGAAATTTTTGCAGAAGATTTTGTCTTTTAATAAAAAACCCATCATCTGATGGGTTTTTTATTTAACCAAGCGCTAAGTACCGGGTCATTGCGATCCGCAATTGCTTTAAATATCCGGTAAAAAAATGATTGGCACCAGGTAATACGGTCACTAAATGGCGTTGTGGCTTTGCCCATTCAATCATATCTGAGAGCAAAGTCACTTCATCGGCTTCGCCATGAATGAACAGAATGTCGCCTTTAATTGCAGGTGTAACATAATGGCGAATACCAGCCACTGTTGCAGTCGGCAGACCACATAAAATGGTTTGCTTTGGTTGCAGTTCTACGGGTAAGGCTGCATAGCTTTTTGCCATGACATGCGCACCAAAACTAAAACCACCTGCATAAAAAGGCAGGGCAATATGCTGGTTACGAGCGAACCGAATGACTTCTAATACATCATCCGTCTCACCGAAGCCCTCGTCATGTATACCTTCACTTTGACCAGAACCACGGAAACTTGGACGATACACAATACAGCCACGTTCCAGATACATTTGTGCCAGTAAAACCGGAACCTTATGTTGTGGTGTACCGCCTTGCAATGGATGGGGGTGACAAACTACCGCGAATCCTTTCACTTCACCCTGAGGATAATCCACAAAAACTTCAATCTGACCCGCAGGCCCTTGAAGAAAAATTTGCTCGGGCATATAAAAACCGATGATTAACAGGAGAATCGTGCATTTTAACGATTATGGTGAATAAAAACATGAATTGGAATTAAAATAAGCAGACTGATATAGTTTGATTAATCATTTTTTGACCAGGTTGCCATGCTCGCTTTAATTTCTCCAGCCAAAACTCTCGATTACGATACTCCATTACCGACTGACCAATTTACTCAAGCGAGATTATTAGAACATTCACAGGACTTGATCAACGTTTGTCGCACACTTTCTGCAACAGAAATTTCCAGCTTAATGAGTGTTAGTGAAAAAATTGCCACTTTAAATACCGCACGTTTTAATGACTGGCAACCGGATTTTAATTTAGCCAATGCCCGTCAGGCGATTTTTGCATTTAAAGGCGATGTGTATACAGGTCTGGATGCCTATAGTTTAAAACATGAAGATCTGCACTATGCACAAGACCGTTTACGCATGTTGTCTGGATTATATGGACTCTTACGTCCCTTGGATTTGATGATGCCGTACCGTCTGGAAATGGGAACCAAATTGGCCAATTCCCGCGGGCATAACCTATATGACTTCTGGGCACATCACATTACTGATGTGATTAATCAGGATCTAGCAGCAGCAAATTCTGAAATCCTGGTGAATATCGCCTCTGATGAATATTACAAATCAGTCAACGAGTGCAAAATTCAGGCAGACATTATCAAGCCGGTATTTCTGGATCAGAAAAATGGCAAATATAAAGTGATCAGTTTCTATGCCAAAAAAGCACGCGGTCTCATGGCGCGTTTTATGATTGAAAATAAAATTGATCGTATAGAGGGGCTAAAAGCTTTTAATACTGATGGCTATTATTTTGATGCAGACAGTTCACTCAAAGGAGAACTGGTGTTCAAGCGTGATGAACAACTGAGTGCATAAATGAGATGATTCCCAGTATCCAGCATGAGGATATGTATGCCGGATATTGGGATGTCTTTATCATGGTTAGCTTCTTAACTAGTGTTCAACGATTTGACTCTATGATGAGTGAAGTGTGGATGAACTGCATAATGAAAACTTCAAGATAGTTAAAAATAAAAAATATCGTTAAACACTTTGAAATCCCTTGCAAAATCTCCCTTATTTAGATCATTTTATTTTAAAAATTAAAGTTGAGCATTCTTGGAAAAGGCCGATAAAATAAACCGAAATAAGTTCTATTGAATAGGTTAGATTTCATTTATCTACATATTTTAATTTTGAATAAACTTCTTTTAGGTTGTTTAAAAAATATATTAAATTCAATTATTTAGTTTTTTTAAAAGGGTTTTTAATAGGATCGATTTTTTGAAAAAAGAATTATAAATTAATTAAGTATTAATAAATAAAACGACATAAAATTAATATTTAGAGGATAAATAAATGCCTTCTATCGGGTTAAATGTAAACTATGTCACAAGTTTGTTAGGTTTTTTGTTAGCATAATTGCATAGTGTTACAAAGCAGCATAATAAAAATGAAAATATATGCTATCCCTGTTTTTGCCTTAATGATCAGTTTATTAGGATTTTGTGTCCATAAACAGTCAGAAATCAGAAAATATGAAAAGATCCGTCATGTCTTGAACGATGGACGTGATTCAAGCAAATTGCTGGAATCCAATCGGCATCGACATTAAGCAGGTTATATATCTTCCTCCCGCCAATTGGGCTGGATTAATAAAATTAAAACCATAATAAATATAATAAAATTTTTTAAATATTCACCTGGAATATATTAATTTCTAATAAAGTGTAAAATCAAATAAGCAATAAGAAATCAATGTGTTATAATTTGCCAACGATCAGGATGAAGCAGAATTCATCTTGTTAAGCATTTGATTTAAATCGAGAAAATAAAGCTGCATAAAGGTTATGCAGCTTTTTTGTTTAGATTTTTTTTGGGTTTTTATAGCATAGCCCTGGGGCTGTAAGCTGTTCCAACATTTTAACCCGTCAAATGGCTATGCTGGCATATTCGTTGCTAACACATCCTTAAAATTGATGAATTTTTTTATAAAATTTCATTTATTTGACGGCTTGCTTAAAGCATAAAGTTTACTCAATAGGGGCTAGGTCATGACGACTCCTAATCCATCTTCAGAAAGTATGCTTGAACGTCTGTTTAAACTGAGTGAAAACAAAACCAGTTTCCGTACAGAAGTTCTTGCTGGTGTGACAACATTCTTAACGATGTGTTACATCATTATTGTCAATCCGATGATTTTGTCCGAAACGGGGATGGATCATGGGGCTGTCTTTGTAGCAACCTGTCTTGCAGCCGCGATTGGCTGTTTAGTCATGGGCTTGATTGCAAATTATCCAATTGCACTTGCACCAGGCATGGGCTTAAATGCCTTCTTTACCTATTCCGTCTGTTTGGGAATGGGTGTGCCTTGGCAAACAGCACTCGGGGCTGTGTTTATCTCCGGTCTTGTGTTTATTGCGATCAGCATGTTCAAAATCCGTGAAGCCATTGTAAATGCGATTCCAATGTCGCTGAAACTGGCCATCGGTGGTGGTATTGGCTTATTCCTTGCGCTGATTGCTTTGAAAAATGCCGGCCTGATTGTGGATAATCCTGCTACGTTGGTAGGTTTGGGCGATTTAAAACAACCATCGGTTTTGCTTGCATTATTTGGTTTCCTTCTGGTTGTTGTGATGCATCACTTTAAAGTGCGTGGTGCGATCATCATCAGTATTTTGGTGTTAACCGGTATTTCAGCAGCATTGGGTCTGAGTGAATTTAAAGGTGTGGTTGGCGCAGTGCCATCGATTGCACCCACATTTATGCAAATGAGCTTTGAAGGTCTGTTCACTGCCAGTTTAATTGGCGTGATTTTTGTCTTCTTCCTGGTCGATTTATTCGACTCAACCGGTACGCTTGTAGGTGTTTCACACCGTGCAGGCTTGTTGAAAGATGGCAAACTGCCGCGTTTGAAAAAAGCACTTTTTGCGGACTCTTCTGCAATTGTTGCAGGTGCAGCGCTGGGTACATCTTCAACTACGCCATACATTGAATCTTCTGCGGGCGTAGCAGCCGGTGGCCGTACAGGTCTAACTGCTGTTGTAGTCGGTATCCTGTTTGTTGCCTGTTTGTTCCTTGCACCATTGGCACAGTCTGTACCAAGCTTTGCAACAGCACCAGCGCTGTTATTTGTCGGTGTCTTAATGATTCAAGGTATCGTGCATATTGACTGGGAAGATATTACAGAAGCAGTTCCTGCATTTTTAACCATTGTATTTATGCCATTTACCTATTCAATTGCTGATGGTATTGCGATGGGCTTCATCAGCTATGCACTGATCAAATTGTTAACCGGTAAGGCATCAACTGTACCGTATATGGTCTGGATTATTGCAGTACTATGGACGCTTAAATTCGCACTATTTGGCGGCTAATTTTTCTAGATTTGGAAAGGGTGTAAACTCAGTTTGCACCCTTTTTTTATTATTTTAGGTTTCATGAGGAGAAGCGATGAACCGTCTTGAGTTGATTCGAGCTTTGCCAAAGGCCGAGCTTCATGTTCATATTGAGGGCACTTTTGAGCCTGAGCTAATGTTTGCGATCGCTCAGCGTAATAAAATTGCCATCCCGTATAAATCTGTTGAAGAAGTTAAACAGGCCTATAACTTTCATAATCTTCAGTCCTTCCTGGATATTTATTATGCCGGCGCTGCTGTACTGATTTATGAACAGGATTTTTATGATCTGGCGTGGGCGTATTTTGAAAAATGTGCTGAAGACCGGGTCGTGCATACTGAAATGTTCTTTGATCCACAAACCCATACCGATCGTGGCGTTGCTTTTTCAACCGTGATCAACGGCTTGCAAAGAGCTTGTGATGATGCCAAAGCTAAACTGGGTATCAGTTCACATCTGATTATGTGCTTCTTGCGTCATTTAAGCGAAGATGCTGCATTTGCAACACTGGAACAGGCTTTGCCTTATAAAGACCAGATTATTGCGGTCGGTCTGGATTCAAGTGAAGTCGGGCATCCACCTTCAAAGTTTGAACGTGTCTTTGCTAAAGCGCGTGAAGCAGGTTTCTTGGTTGTAGCACATGCAGGTGAGGAAGGTCCGGCAGCTTATGTCTGGGAAGCTTTAGATTTACTGAAAGTGAATCGTATTGATCATGGGGTTCGTTCGGAAGAAGATCCGGAGTTAATGCAGCGCCTGATCGCAGAAAAGATGCCACTGACAGTTTGCCCATTGTCAAACCTGAAACTCTGCGTCGTGGATGATATGCAGCAGCATAATATCCGTTGCCTCTTGCAACAAGGCGTGCACGTTACAGTCAATTCAGATGATCCATCTTATTTTGGTGGTTATATGAATGACAATTTTATTGCCATTGCTGAAGCACTGGATTTAAGCAATGAGGAACTCAAACAGTTGGCCATTAACTCATTTGAAGCCTCTTTTATTACCGATACTGAAAAAGAGCAATGGATCAACCAGATCCGTGCCCTGGTTTAAGTTTTTAAATAAAAGGCAGGGTTCGCTCTGCCTTTGTTTTTATAGATGGATATGAAATTGAAAAATATAATTCTGCTCATCAGTAGCGTGTTGATATCTGCTTGCTCAAATGCGGATATGACTTTGACACAGCGTACTTTAAAACCCGTGATTGAATACCAATGTGCAAAAGAATTGAAAGCATCTAAATTCTGGACTGCCTCGACCTATTTTATGCAGGACAAAAATAAAGCTGAACTTGAACAGAATGTCTGTTCATGTGTAGGTGAGCATGCACTCAAGGATATTCCGGCAAGCACTTTACTGAAAGCGACTCTGGATGAAGAAGTAAAGTCAAAACTCACGCAACAGGCTATTGCAAACAGTCTGAAAGGCTGCATGACCGAGTTCTTAAAATAAAATCAGCTTTGCAATGAAAGCTGATTGAGTGTGGTTTTGCAGATTATTTTTTAGAAGATTTGGATTGTCGGGTCATGCTGTTGAGTACATGATCTTTATCGATAAAATGATGTTTCAGTGCTGCGAAAATATGTCCAACTAAAAGTAAGCCAACTGCCCAGGAAAGCCAGATATGCAGGGGTTTTACGATCGCGGTTACAGCCGGATTTTCTGCAATCAGTGCCGGCAGGTTAAATAAATATAGCACTGGTGCTGGATAGCCCAGACTCCAGCTATATAAACAGCCGGTGACAGGTAGAGCAATCAGCATAAAATACAAAGCCAGATGACCTGCATGTGCCAAAGTTTTCATCCGGGGTGACATAGTGTCCGGTAGTTCAGGGGCAGGATGGGTATAACGCCAGAAAATTCGCACAACCAACAGGAAAATAATGGTGGTGGCGATATTTTTATGCAGGGTGATGACATCGCCTTTAAAGCTGCCATCGACCTCATAACTTAAAAAATTCCCACTATAAAAACCAATCAGCCAGGCCGCAATAAAGATAACTGCCATGATCCAGTGCAACCATTGTGCCGTGCGCGTGTAATATTGTACTTTTTCCATGTGATTTTCGATTGCCCTCAAAGATGGATGCACCTTAGCAAAGGGCGAATCAGCCCAGCAATTCCAAATCTGCAACGCTATGGTGGCTTTCATGCAACATCCATTGAAATGGCTGGGTGCAGATTAAACATTCAGGATGATTTATAGATTTCTTATTCAGGTGAATTTCGGCACAATAGCGTCACGCTTCATATATGAATAAACAAGGAACAGATCTGTGAAAAAATTATTGGCTGCACTTGCTCCGCTTACTTTGGTTTTATCGGCTTGTGCAACAACAGGCAGCCCTGAAACGCAAACCACGACTCAACAGCTGGGTGGGGCTGCGCTTAAAATCGCGATCAATGCAAAATGTACGACTGAGCTGAATAATATTCCAGCATGGCAAACAGCTACACGTCTAATGACTACGACCCAAAAGCAGAATATCCAGACTGAAATTTGTGGCTGTGTCAGCGAAAAAGCACCCCAAAGCGTAACAGCGGTAGATTTGGCGACTGCAGCGATTGACCCGGCAGCACGTGCGACGATTGTCGGCAATGTGGTTGCAAAAACCATTAACGCTTGTGTAGCTGAAGCTGTAAACTAAGCCAAGATTAAATTGAAATAGGCTGACTGGTTCAGCCTATTTTTTATGGAAAAATAGACATGAAGATTGCTGGTGTAGATGAAGCAGGGCGTGGGCCATTAGTGGGTTCGGTGGTCGCTGCGGCAGTTATTTTGGATCCGAACAACCCGATTGAGGGTTTAAATGATTCTAAAAAACTCACTGAAAAGAAGCGTGAAAAACTTTTTATCGAGATTCAGGAAAAAGCGCTGGCATGGGCCATTGCTGAGGCTTCTGCGGCAGAGATTGATGAACATAATATTTTGCAAGCTTCTTTGCTGGCCATGCGCCGTGCTGTAGAAGCTTTGCCAGTTCAGCCTGAGCATGTATTGGTCGATGGCAACAAGATTCCACAGGGCCTTGCTATGAGCTGTGATGCCGTGGTGGGTGGTGATGCACTGCATGCTGAAATTTCAGCAGCCAGTATTCTGGCGAAAGTAACCCGTGATCATCAGATGATCGAGATGGACCAGAAGCATCCGCAATTTGGCTTTGCCAAGCACAAGGGTTATCCGACCAAGGCACATTTTGAAGCGATTGCCTTACATGGCGTGATTGATGAGCATCGTCGCAGTTTTGGGCCGGTAAAAAAGGTGATTGCAGCATTACAGCAGGGTGCAGAACTTTAAGTTTTATTTTAAATTATCTAAGTATTTAATATTTTTGTATAAAATTTAGACAAATTTAAAGCGGCTCAAAAGCCGCTTTATTCTTCACACAAACATTAACGGTTAAAGTTATTTTGTGTCTGGCTATCGTCTTCATAAGAAGGTTGGTAATCTTGATCGATATGTTGAAGATGTTCATGCATTGCACGTTCATGCTGGATACGCTGGTAAATCTCTTCACGGTGCACAGAGACTTCTTTCGGAGCATTTACCCCGATACGAACCTGGTTACCTTTTACACCAAGCACAGTCACACTGACTTGATCACCAATCATTAAAGTTTCCCCGACGCGTCGAGTCAGAATCAGCATGTTTTTCTCCTTGCAAAATGCAAAACCTGCAATCTATTGAATATAAAACAAAAAGCACAACCAAAAATTACAAAATAAGATCTGGATAGAAATTCTGTCATCTGGGTGAAAGATTTTAATCTATCTCAGCTGGTTAAAAATCCTCAGGCTTAATATAACAGAGCCACTATAAAAAAAACTATAGTGGCTCTGCATTTTTGTAGACTTTTATAAAATACTGTCAAACAATGACAATATTCTATCTTAACGCTTAAGCACGTGCGCTAGATTCGCCTTGTTCACGGTCTAAACCGAATGCGGTATGCAATGAACGAACCGCAAGTTCAAGATAATTTTCTTCAATGATCACAGAAATCTTGATTTCAGACGTCGAGATCATCAGGATGTTAATACCTTCATCTGCCAATGCTGTAAACATTTTGC
This sequence comes from Acinetobacter lwoffii, assembly GCA_013530545.1. Taxonomy (GTDB): domain Bacteria; phylum Pseudomonadota; class Gammaproteobacteria; order Pseudomonadales; family Moraxellaceae; genus Acinetobacter; species Acinetobacter lwoffii_G. The sequence goes on along the minus strand of SPVA01000118.1, from coordinate 34,248 downwards.
TCGCTACACCGGCATGTGAACGCATACCGACACCTACGATCGATACTTTTACGATATCTGAACGGGTCGCAACTTCACGTGCACCAATTTCTTGAGCAGTTGCTTCAAGAATAGCTTTGGCTTTATTTAATTCGCCACGGTTCACAGTAAAAGTGAAATCAGTTGTACCATCTTCTTCAACGTTCTGGATAATCATATCCACTTCAACATTGGCATCACCAATCGGGCACAAAATTTTAGAAGCAATACCCGGTTCGTCAGGCACGCCTAAAATAGTTAATTTTGCTTCGTCACGGTTAAATGCGATACCGGAGATAATTGGCTGTTCCATATTGTCTTCCAATTCAGTCGTAATAAGTGTACCAACGTTTTGCTTAAACTCTTCGTCGAATGCGCCATCGTTGTCATTGTCGAAACTTGATAATACGCGTAAAGGCACCTGGTATTTACCAGCAAATTCAACTGAACGAATTTGCAGGACTTTAGAACCGAGTGACGCCATCTCAAGCATTTCTTCAAATGAAATACGATCAACTTTTTTTGCTTTTGGTGCAACACGTGGATCGGTGGTATATACACCGTCAACGTCGGTATAAATTTGGCATTCATCTGCTTTGAGTGCGGCAGCAATTGCAACACCTGAAGTATCAGAACCGCCACGCCCTAAAGTAGTGGTATTGCCATGTTCATCAAAACCCTGGAAACCGGCAACGACAAGTACGCGGCCTGCATCCAGATTTGAGTTCAGGACTTCAGTATCAATGGATTCGATACGTGCCTTATTGAATGAGCTGTCGGTTTTCATGCCAACCTGGCGACCTGTTAGTGATTTTGCTTCAACTCCAATTGAGTTCAGCGCCATTGCTAACATAGAAATCGTAACCTGTTCACCCGTAGATACCATTTGGTCTAGTTCACGTGGGTCAGGGGTTTCGGTAATGGCCTTCGCTAAAGCAAGTAGACGATTGGTTTCGCCACTCATTGCTGATACCACTACCACTACCTTGTGGCCGTGGTCATGCCAGCGCTTTACACGACGAGCAACATTTAAAATGCGCTCGGGAGTACCCATAGAGGTACCGCCATATTTTTGAACGATTAATGCCATAGTTGTTCCATATAAGCCATGACCCTGATGTACCTATCAGGGTCAGTTACACAAAATTGAAGTTTTATTTTGCCGCAAGCCAGGCAGTTAAATCTGCCATCACTGGAGCAAACTTCTCGTTAAGTGGCGCGCCACCTTGTGCCAAGTCAGGTTTACCACCACCTTTACCACCTAGCTCAGTTGCCAAATGTTTGATGATGTCACCTGCTTTAATAGAAGCAGTAAAGTCTTTTGCTACAGATGCGATTAAGCTCACCTTGTCACCCTCTACACCTGCCAGAACAATCACTGCATTTTCTAATTTTGATTTCACACCGTCGTGCAGGTTGCGTAGTGCTTTTGCATCCATGTTTTCAACAGTTGTAATCAAGGTTGCACGACCTGCAATGCTTTGAACTTGGCTTAGAAGTTCACCAGCTTGCAGGCTAGCAAGTTTTTGATTGAGTTGTTCGATCTGTTTCTGCAAGCTCGATGCAGTATCAACCAGTGCTTCAACTTTTTCTAAAGTCTGGTCTTTTTGCGCTTTGAGCAAACCGTTAATCGTATTGATATCGCGATCGGCTTTTTGCGCAACTTCAACTGCTTTAGTGCCTGTTACTGCTTCAATACGACGTACACCGGCTGCCACACCACCTTCAGAGGTGATTTTGAACAGACCGATATCACCGGTACGTTTTACGTGAATACCACCGCAAAGTTCGATTGAGAAGTTTTTCTCTTCAATCACTGAACCCATAGACAGTACACGTACTTCGTCACCATATTTCTCACCAAACAGCATCATCGCGCCTTTAGCCTTCGCAGACTCGATATCCAGAAGTTCAGTAGACACCGCAGTATTGGCAATCACTTCAGCATTGACCAAGCGTTCAATTTCTTGCAGCTGTTCAAAGCTTACAGGCTGGTCGTTGGCAAAGTCAAAACGTAACACATCAGATGCAACCAATGAACCTTTTTGCTGTACATGTGAACCTAGAATTTGACGTAACGCAGCATGTAGCAGGTGAGTCGCAGAGTGGTTACGTGCTGTTGCTGCACGAATGTCTGCTTTAACCTTTGCTTCTACATTTTGAGTAACTTTTAAGTTACCCATCGTCACGATCCCTTGGTGTACAAATGCACCACCAGATTTTTTGGTATCTTGCACTTCGAAAATACCAGTATCGTTTTTAAAGATACCTGTATCACCGATTTGACCACCGCTTTCTGCGTAGAAAGGTGTTTGGTTAAGTACGATCAGTGCTTCGTCGCCTTCAACCACTTCGTCAACTTGCTCGCCATCTTTGTAGATTGCGATGATTTGACCTTCACCTGCAGTTGCGTCATAACCCTCAAATTGAGTTTCGCCTTCAACTTTAACTACGCTGTTGTAGTCGATCGCGAATTTACCTGCATCACGTGCGCGTTGACGCTGTGCAGCCATTTCAGTTTCGAAACCAGCTTCATCAATAGTTAAGTCACGTTCACGTGCGATATCCGCAGTTAAGTCAGTCGGGAAACCGTAAGTGTCGTAAAGTTTAAATACCACTTCGCCCGGAATCACAGAACCTTTTAACTGTGCCAATTCGCCTTCAAGCAATTTCAAACCTTGCTCAAGTGTTTTGGCAAATTGTTCTTCTTCTTTAAGAAGTTGTGCTTCGATACGTGCTTGTTGAGCAGCAAGTTCAGGGTATGCATCGCCCATCACTTCGATCAGTGGCTTCAACATTTTGTGGAAGAACGAACCTGTTGCGCCTAATTTGTTACCATGACGTACTGCACGACGGATAATACGACGCAGTACATAACCACGACCTTCATTCGATGGGTTTACGCCATCAGCAATCAGGAATGAACATGAACGTGCATGGTCAGCAACGACTTTCAATGAAGCAGGATACTGAACTGGTGTGCCTTTCTCAGCAGCTTCAGCTTCAAGCGCTGTAGTATCCAGACCAATAATTTCAGCCGCAGCTTTAAGTAAATGCTGGAATAAGTCAATTTCGTAGTTTGAGTTGACGTGCTGTAAAACAGCAGAAATACGCTCCAAGCCCATACCTGTATCTACAGAAGGTGCTGGAAGAGGGTGCAGTACGCCATCCGCAGTACGGTTGAACTGCATGAAAACGTTGTTCCAGATTTCAATGAAACGGTCGCCATCTTCTTCAGGAGAACCCGGTAGGCCACCCCAGATGTGATCGCCATGGTCAAAGAAGATTTCAGAACATGGACCACAAGGACCTGTGTCACCCATTGCCCAGAAGTTATCAGATGCGTATTGACCGCCTTTGTTGTCACCAATACGAATAATGCGAGAAGCGTCTAGACCGATTTCTTTGTTCCAGATGTCGAATGCTTCGTCGTCTGTATGGTAAACGGTTGCATAGAGTTTATCTTTAGGAAGACCAAGCCATTCTTCGTTAGTCAAAAAGTCCCAGGCAAATTTGATCGCATCACGTTTGAAGTAATCACCAAATGAGAAGTTACCCAACATTTCAAAGAAAGTGTGGTGACGTGCTGTATAACCCACATTGTCCAAGTCGTTGTGCTTACCACCTGCGCGTACGCATTTTTGTGATGACACTGCACGTACATAATCGCGTTTTTCTAGACCTAAGAAGCAATCTTTAAACTGGTTCATACCAGCATTGGTGAACAGCAAAGTTGGGTCATTGGCAGGTACTAGAGAACTCGACGCGACACGTGTATGCCCTTGCGATTCAAAGTAACGCAAAAATGCTTCACGAATTTCAGCTGATGTCATAAAACGAGTACTCACAACCAAGTCACTCCATAATTTCCGATTTGGCTAAAACACCACAGTCTGACAAGCATACAAGAGCTCTGCTGCAATGCGGGGCTTAAAAATTTAAAACGCCAAATTATAACGGAAAAAGCAGTATGCACCAATCATTTTAAAACCAATTGCTAAGGATTTATTTACTCAGGTTTTTTGCTGAATAATTAAATTGAATTTTCCCGAAGCAGAATTCGTGGATATCCATCACTTTAAAAAATAAACGGAATTTTAAGTGATCCGAATACAGACAGATGGATCAGAAATAAAATAATCGAAAATCAGTATTTTTACTGAATTTTTTAATATACGGCGCAAGAAATCCTTTAACATAGAAGAATTTTAAAATAGGTATATATAAGGTCGAGTCATGCAACGAGTGGCAATCAATGGATTTGGGCGTATTGGACGGAATGTACTGCGCGCATGGTTTGAAAATCCGAAAGATTTTAATTTTGAAATCGTTGCCATTAACGATATTGCTGATGTTGAAACCCTAATTCATCTGTTTAAATATGATTCGACCCATGGCCGTTTTCCGGGGCAGGTGGATCTCAGCTATGATGCTGAACATATCTATATGCATATCAGCTATCAGGATGCCGCTTTAAAAGTACAGGTTTTGTGTGAGTCGCAGCCGGCTAAGTTGCCTTGGCAAAACTTGGCGGTAGATGTAGTGCTTGAATGTACTGGACTGTTCCGTTCTCGTGAAGCCGCGACCCAGCATATTGGAGCAGGGGCGAAACGTGTGATTATCGGCGCAGCACCTTTTGATACGGTCGATGCCGCAATTGTCTATGGTGTCAATCATCATGAAGTCAAAGCATCGGACCAGATCATTTCCAGTGTTTCTTGTACTACACAGGCTTTGGTGCCACTGGTCAAAATTGTCGATGATGCTTTTGGCATCACTAGCGCCCTGATGACTGAAATCCATGCGGTGACCGCAGATCAATCTGTGCTGGATCATGCGCATCGTGATTTGCGTCGTGCACGTGCTTCAGGCCATAACATCATTCCTACGACTTCGAGCGCACTCGGTGCCTTAAAGCGTGTCATGCCAAAAATGGAAGATCGTATTGATGGTTATTCAATTCGGGTGCCGACCATTAATGTGGCCGCGATTGATTTGACCTTTGTCTCCCAGTCGCCGATTACCGATCACAAGCTGAATGAAGTGCTGATCAAGGCTGCTCAGCAGGATTTTGCGGAAATCATGGCTGTGACGGATGAGCCATTGGTATCGAGTGATTTTAATCATTCCCCATATTCATTGATTGTGGATTTGACCCAGACTCTAGTCGTTGGGCATCAAGCCAAAGTCTTTGCCTGGTACGATAACGAGTGGGGCTATGCCAACCGTCTGCTGGATTTATGTGAATCATTTCATTAAGTTCGGGTTATCTAAACCTCAAAAGCACCAAGACACGGTGCTTTTTTCTTGCCTGTAAATATTCTGCAAGCCATGTTTTAAGAGAATTTGCCGGTAATTGATCGAAAATCAGGAATTGAGGCTGAATTATTTGCGTTATCTGCAGCATTTTTCGTTAAGATAAAGACAATAAAATGAAATAAGAGCAAGCACATGATGGTGGTTTGGGGATTTATTATACTGCTGACTTTGGCGGTGATTTTTCTGATCTGGCTGCAGTTTAATCAGAGTGATGAGCCACGTAGCGTGGAAGGCGTGCCAGTCGAAGAAAAAATTGTGCATCTGGAAGAGAATTTAAAAAAGACCCTGGAAATCATGCAGGATCTAGCCAAAAAAATGCATGTGCAGCAGGAAGTACTGGATCAGACCACAGCCAAACTTCAGCAGGTCGAATTACAAAATGCCGAGCTGGTCAGTTTACTCACCAAAGTGGTTGATCCACAAAAATAGACAAAACCCCTTTAGAGATACATTTAAAGGGGTTTTGTTTAAGTATTAGACGATTAAAATTCTTAAAACTGCGGCAGAAACCATACTGATGGCGACGGTCGGTAATAATCCAAAACGTGTAGCAGCGAACAGCGTTAAAGCCAAGGCGATCAGGTCTGCAGGATGGTCGCGTACAAAATAGGGTGCAATCACTGAAATCAGCACGCAGCCGGGGACTACTTCCAGAATTTTTCGCTGGCGCTGTGTTAGTGTTTTATTTTTTAACAAGACATAGCCCAAGATCCGGGTTAAATAAGTGGTCGCAGCAATCAGGATAATGGCCACCAAGGTACTCATCTGGATCATGTTTGATCCTCTTGAATCAGAAAAAATGCCGAAGCGATTCCAGACAAGGCACCAACCGGCACATACCAGCCTGCAGGTAAATATAAATAAGCCAAAGCCGCACAGACTAAACTGACCAGCCATGGCCGGGCAGCCTCAAAACCTTTCCACATAGTTCTCAGTAACACCAGAAATATAGCAGGAAAGGCCATATCGAAACCAAAACGGTTGATATCGCCTAATACAGGTCCAAGCATGGTGCCGAGTGTGGTAAATCCGACCCACATCAAGTACAGGCAAAAACACAGGCCGGCATAATAAGGCATGCTAAACGCAGCACGATAACCCAGTTGCGCCTGTTTCCTTTGTGCATCAGCCAGACCGAGTGCCCAACTCTCATCGACCATAAAAAACAGCGCCGGAAAAACTTTACGATTCGGAAGATGCTTTAAATACGGCACCAAACTGGCGCCCATCAACAGATGCCGGCTATTTACCAGAAAGGCAATGAACATCAGCATGAGTAAATTTGGTGGACTGCTCCAGACCTCCAGAATGGCAAATTCAGAACCGCCGGCAAAGTTCAAACCTGTCAGTAAAGGCACTTCGAGCAAGCTGAAATTTTTCTGTCCCGCCGTCGCACCCAGCACCAGCGCAAAGGGGATAATCCCTAAAAGCATGGGAATAGAATCTTTCATGCCACGTTGAAATTCGCTGAAATCGGTAGGGATAACTACCGCTGCGGTGCTTTGTCTAAACAAAAGCATGGAAATGACCTAGGTACTGCAAAACTAGACCATATTTTATGGCGATATTCAGGCTATTTGCTGTTGTAATGCAAGTAACTTAGCTTTGATTTGAAATTAAATTGCGCTAAATTAAATTTAAGGGGTTTTAAATGCCAAGGCATAGACATGGATCAAATAGATAAACGCATTTTGCATGAGCTGCAAAAGAATGGAAAACTGCAAAATAATGAACTGGCTCAATTAATTGGCTTGTCACCGTCACCCTGTTTAAGACGGGTGAAACAGCTGGAAGATGATGGTGTGATTGAGCAATATGTCGCGCTGCTGAATCCGCAAAAGGTCAATTTGGCGATGAGTGTGTTTGCACGTGTCTGGCTCAAGTCTCAAGAAGCTGCTGTGGTCGATCAATTTGTCGAAGCGATCAAGGAAATGCCAGAGGTGGTCGAGTGCCAGTTAATGGCGGGCGATTGTGATTTCTTTTTAAGAATTGTAGTGGCTGATCTGGATGCCTATCGTAAATTTCAGATTCATCATTTAACCCAAATTCCCTGCATTCAAAGTGTAAAAACTGAAATTCCATTGCAAACGGTCAAAAGTACCACTGCATTGCCTTTGGTTTAAGGCCGGATTTTTTCATGCTATTTGTTTTGAATGTGCATTAAAATGCTGATAGTTGACACTATTGTTGTTGATTTCATCAGGTAGCGAAAATTATAAAATTTGCGATGCACAGCCAAAACTATCGTGCTAGACTAGGAGAAATCGGGTGTGCTCCCGATTTTTTTATGCGGATTCGTTCCGCGCTGACAAGAATTTAGGTTTACAACATGCCCATTTCAGAGACATGGTTATTACCTGATGGTGTAGCTGATGTATTACCAGAACAAGCGCAAGTTATTGAAAGTCTGCGCCGTAAATCACTGGATTTCCTTGCATCTCGAGGTTATCAGCTGGTGTACACGCCATTCATTGAATACATCGAATCTCTATCTTCTCTCTCAGAATCGAATCAAGATTTAGACTTAGCCACTTTTAAAGTCATCGATCAGCTTTCTGGTCGTTTGCTTGGTGTGCGTGCCGATATGACACCACAAGTGGCTCGTATTGATGCGCATGTACATCCAGTGGAAGGTGTGGCACGTTATTGCTATGCAGGAACCGTTCTGCATACCAAGCCTCGCGGCTTTAATACCTCACGTGCACCACTACAGTTGGGTGCAGAGCTATTTGGTTCAGACAGCATCGATGCCGATGTGGAAATGGTCGACTTGATGATCAGTCTGATTCAGGAGACAGGTCTGGCAGATGGTATCCATCTGGACTTAGGTCATGTAGGTTTATTCCGCAGTCTGGTGGCTCAGGCAGGCTTGAACAAAGTCGCTGAACAGCAATTATCTGATTTATACCAGCGCAAGGCTTTGCCAGAATTAGAAGAATTCACGGCAGACCTCAAATTTGGTCAGGATTTTTATGCCCTTGGACGCTATGCCAGCGACCTGGATGCATTACAAGCGCATTTAAGTGCTGAAGTGTTGGCGAATCCAGCATTCACGCAAGCTTTTAATGTCTTGCAAACCACCAAAGATGAAGTTCAAACCCGTTGGCCAAACTTGAGTATTGGGATTGATGTGGTTGAATTACGTTCATACCATTATCATACTGGCCTAATGTATGCAGTCTATGCACCGAACCGTGCAGCTGCACTGGCACAAGGTGGCCGTTATGATGGCATTGGTGAACATTTTGGCCGTGCCCGTCCGGCAACCGGTTTCTCTTGTGACTTATATGCTTTAAGCGCAGGTCAGTTTGATGCGGTACAGGTCGTGGTTGCACCTAAAGGCACTGATGCAGAACTTCTGAATGCGATTCAGAACATTCGTGCACAAGGCTTAAGTGTAATTCAGTTACTGGGTAATGATGATTTAAACTCGATTCCATATGCAACGCACCAGCTGGTGAATGCGAATGGTGAGTGGGCAGTCAAAACGATTTAACTGCTTGGCTCAGTGTTCATGTCGCTGAGCGGGGCTTTCAACTTTAACAGCATGATGTAATGAGGCTATTATGGGCAAGAATGTTGTGGTACTTGGTACCCAATGGGGCGACGAAGGTAAAGGTAAAATCGTCGACCTGCTCACAGATCAAGCGGCAGCGGTAGTTCGTTATCAAGGCGGACATAACGCAGGTCACACTCTTGTGGTTGGTGGTAAGAAAACTGTCTTACACCTCATTCCATCAGGTATTTTACGTGAAAACGTATTGTGCTTAATTGGTAACGGTGTTGTTCTTTCTCCTGAAGCGCTCATCAAAGAGATGGACATTCTTGAAAAAGAAGGCGTTCCTGTTAAAGAACGTTTACGCATTTCTCCAAACTGTCCATTGATCCTTCCGAACCACATCGCACTTGATCAGGCGCGTGAGAAAAAACGTGGTAATGCGAAGATTGGTACGACAGGTCGTGGTATCGGTCCTGCATACGAAGACAAGGTAGCGCGTCGCGCAATCCGTGTTGCTGACCTGGTGCGTGGTGGTGAACATCTGACTGCTCAGTTAACTGAACTTCTGGACTACCATAACTTCCAGCTGACTGAATACTACGGTGTTGAAGCGGTTAAACTGGAAGACGTGCTGGCACTTTGCGACGAATGGCGTAAGGTTGTTGCGCCACTGGTTGTGGATGTGACCACGGAATTGCATAACTACCGTAAAAACGGTGACAATATCATGTTCGAAGGCGCGCAAGGTTCACTTCTTGACGTTGACCACGGTACATATCCGTATGTAACGTCTTCGAATACAACTGCTGGTGGCGTAAGCTCTGGTTCAGGTCTGGGTCCTTTGCACCTTGACTATGTACTGGGTATTACTAAAGCGTACACAACGCGTGTAGGTGCAGGTCCATTCCCAACTGAGTTGGTGTATGACGCTGCAAATGACACAGGTGATGCGATTGGTAAACACCTCGGTACGATTGGTAATGAATTTGGTGCCTCTACTGGCCGTCAACGTCGTTGTGGCTGGTTCGATGCTGAAATTCTACGCCGTTCAGTTGATGTAAACTCACTTTCTGGTATTTGCCTGACTAAACTTGACGTTCTTGACGGTTTAGAAGAAGTGAAAATCTGTGTGGGTTATGAAGCTGCAGATTCTGGTTGTGTCGGTTCTTCTGATGCGCTTGCATTCGAAACTTTAAAACCGATTTATGAAACTATGCCAGGCTGGTCTGAGTCAACTTTCGGTGCGAAATCACTAGATCAGTTGCCAGAAGCTGCATTGAACTATGTAAAACGTCTTGAGCAATTGATTGAATGTCCAATCGACATCATTTCAACAGGTCCAGACCGTGAAGAAACCATTGTTCTTCGCCACCCGTTTGATGCTTAATCTTCATTTGACTAAAGCTTGAATGATAAAAACCCATCTCCGGATGGGTTTTTTTATATGTTAAATTTATGCAGGTATTTCAAGACTAAAGTTGCATCGGTAATGTAGCGTGATGTGCTTTAACATAGCGGTATATAAAGAAAGAAAAATGAGCTGCAGGATGCAAAAAAATATATCGGCGACCATGTTTTATTCATTGTTATTCGCGATGGGCGGGGCGCCAACAATGGCCATGATGATTATTCGTGCGCAAACCCAAAACCCCGAAGTGATTTATGCGGTGCTGATTGGTCTGAGTGTCATTATTGCATGTATATTAGTGCCTATTATTTTATTGCAAAATGCTTTTTTATATTTCAAACGTAAAGACGAAATGCTTGAACAGAAAATCAAACCACTCAGTCAGGTTTACTTGGGCCTCAATATTATTTGTCTGATTTATTGGTTGGCGATACAGTATTTGGCTTAAAAATTACATAATTTATAAGAAGATGAATGAATTAAGCGTTTAGCTGCTACGCGCTTTCACTTATAATTTTTACAATGTAAATTGCCCTTGAGCCAAGGTGGAGTAAATTATAATGAAGAATAAACTTTTATTGAGTATGGCTGCTGCTACAGTCGTCACATTATCAGGTTGTACCACCATTGCCGATATGGCAGGGGCAGATACTGCGACCTTAAATGCATCTGCGAGCCAAAGCTATAATGCCATGGTCAATGATGCGCGCAATAAAGGCCAACTGGATACCAGTTCAGCCACCTATAAACGGATTAATAATGTATTTAACCGTTTGAAGCCAGTTGCTAACCAGATGAATCAAACTGGTACAGCATTCCAGTGGCAATTGGCTGTGCTCAAATCTGATCAGGTCAACGCCTTTGTTGCACCAGGTGGTAAGGTTGTATTCTATACTGGTATCGTGACGAAGCTGAATCTGACCGATGCTGAAATTGCAGCGATTATGGGGCATGAAATGGTGCATGCCTTAGAAGAGCATTCTAAGCAGAAAATCGGTGCTCAAGCCCTGACTGATCTGGCCTTGGGTATTGGCTTAAATGCAGCAGGTGTAGGTCAAGGTGGCGCTGCAGCAGCACAATTAGGTAGTCAGATCGGTATTGGCTTGCCATACTCGCGTAATCTGGAAAGCCGTGCTGACCAAGGTGGTTTAATGCTGATGGCGCGTGCTGGCTATAACCCGAATGCAGCCATTACCCTGTGGGAAAAAATGAGTAAGCAAAGCAGCAGCGGTGTGGCGTTCTTATCGACCCACCCATCAAGCAGCCAACGTATTGCCGCAATGCGTCAAAATCTGCCAGCCGCTATGCAGATTTATAACCAGAACAGATAATTTGATGATCCTCCTTTAAAAGGAGAGCTAGATCGGATTATAAAGGCAGGGCAATGGCTCTGCTTTTTTTATGACTAATTGGGTAGTTAATATTCTACGGGCTATTTTCAGGCAATAAAAAAGGCAAAGTCAGACTTTGCCTTTTTTCACTCAAGATCAGAAGATCTTAGTGTTGGTGACCGCCTACACCGTGTACGTGACCGTGATCTAATTCTTCTTGAGAAGCTTCACGAACAGATACGATTTCAACTTCGAAAGTCAGGTCTTGACCAGCAAGTGGGAAGTTAGCATCAACAACAACATTGTCGCCTTCAACTGCTTTAACAGTTACGATTTGCACGCCGTCATCAGTTTGAGCTTGGAACTGCATGCCTGCCTGAATGTTGTCTACGCCTTGGAACATTTGCGCAGGAACTTCTTGAACTAGGTCAGGGTTGTATTCGCCATAACCTTCAGCAGCAGGAACGTTTACAGTGAATTTTTCACCTACAGTTTTGCCTTCTAACGCATTTTCTAAACCTGGGATGATGTTACCTGCACCGTGCAAATAGGCAAGTGGTTCACCTTGAGATTGGTCGAGAGTTTCACCCTCTGCGTTAGTCAATGTGTAGTGGAAAGAAACCACGAGGTTATTTGCAATAGCAGTCATGTTAATTGATCCATTCAATTTTTTAAGGGTACATCATAAAGTGAAATTGCATTTTTGTAGACTAAAATTAGCAAAAAAACGCAATTTGACAATTTTGTTGACGATTTTTTCATTGATTGGGCCAAATTCTGGAATTTCAATGCAATTTCAGCTTTGGAGAAATTTTTCCTGTAACAAAATCTTTTGCAGTCAGAATGCCGGCATGTGCATAACCATGAATGGTCGCCTGATGAATTCGATATAAAGAAACATACATCGATTTAGCAACAAAGCCTTGCACATTAACTTGACCGAGCAACTCGCCGACGGCTTTATTCTGGCTTAAGGAAATCAGTGAGCCTTTGTCGGAAAATTTAAACATCGGTAAATAGTTTTCTCCATTGATCCGTGCTTTCAGGGCATTGGCCAGAAAATTGGCCTGTTGGCTAGCGACTTGAGCGCGTGGGCCCAAGACGGGTTCATCTGCAGCAGGTTGGCAGTGAGCACAGTCACCGAAAGCAAAAATGTCTGGGTCAGATTTGGTTTGCAGGGTGGAATAGACTTTCAGGCGGTTAATATTGTCCTTTTCCATGTCTTGCAGTTGTGCCAAGACTTCAGGTGCTTTAATCCCGGCAGCCCAGACTTTAATCTCGGCATCCAGGCTTGAGCCATCTGCAAAATAAATCTTGTCTTCATCAACTTTGGCTACGCGGTGACTGGTCAAAACTTCAATACCGAATTTTTCCAGCTGTTGCATGGTATGTTCAGCAACTTTCGGCGAGAGTGCAGTCAGAATGCGATCTGCCGCTTCAATTAAAGTAATTTTGACTTTATTTGGATCGACCTTGTTTAAGCCATATTTAAAGAAATTGTGTTTGGCTTCCACCAGCTCGGCTGCCAGTTCCACTCCAGTCGCGCCGGCACCAATAATCGCAATATTTAGTTCACGGCTCGAAGCTTCATGTTGAGCATTCAGATAGAGATGCAACAGATCCTGCTGAAAGATATCAGCCTGTGGGCGGCTGTCGAGAAAGTGACAGAACTGTTTGACGCCTTCGGTATTAAAGTCATTTGAGGTAGAACCCAAGGCCAGTACCAGGGTGTCATACTCAATACGCTGGTTTTTCTTGGCTTGGGCCTTTTTGGAGAAATATTCCGTTTCGACCACAATCTGTTTCGCTTCACGATCCAGACCGGTAAATGTGCCCAAGATAAATTCATAATGATGTGCCGCTGAATGGGCAAAATAATTGGTTTCTTCTTCATGTGGATTTAAGGTGCCCGCAGCAACTTCATGCAGCAGCGGTTTCCAGATGTGCGTCAGTTTTTGATCGACCAAAATAATCTGCGCTTTACCGCTTTTACCCAAGCTCTCACCCAGCTGAGTCGCCAGTTCCAGACCACCGGCACCACCACCCACAATCACGATTTTATGTGCTGTCATATATGATTAACCTGTTTATTTTTTTAATAAAAATAAGAGAAATAGAGAGAAAATATACTATGGCATGCGCTAAAACGCGTCTTGATTAAAATTGTTATACAAATTACAAAACGTAGCAATTCTGTGAGAGCAGGTAAGTGTCGCTGCTTTGAAAGATGTGATGGGAGGGCAAGATTGATAGGGGAATCTGCTAGAAGATCAGCGAGTAGATCTTCTAGCTCAAAGGGAAGTCACTTGAGATGTAGCGCTATTACCTATCTAAAGGATAAAGCTTTACGCTTGGCGTATTGTCTGAAAACAAACCGAACAAGCCTTGTAGCCAGCTAAAGAATTTCTGAAACAGGTTGGCTTCTTCAATTTCAACATGATCTTCAATCTGAATGGTGCGAATCAACTGATTATTCTGATAAACCTGAATGGTGGCCAAAGGCATCATGGTGGCCAAAGGCGCAATAAGTTCAGATGCTTTCACTTCAACATTGATATGGGTCTGGGTTTCTTGTAGCGGCTTGATACTTTTTAAAACGCCATCACCAGTATTCAGCATGACACGCTGTTGGGTTTGATCAAACTGGTTCAGGTCAATACTGTAGCCTTGATCATATAAAGAAGTGGTAATAATCTGCGGTTGCTTGGTTTGCACCTTAAACATTTTTAAGGTGGATTTAATCACAGGCAACTCAGCCAGTAGCTGTTGATCTTTGATCGCTACTTCATTGCGGGTATAGGTATAAGCCAGGTTCATCAGCTTATGTGATACTTCAGCGCGTTTTGCCGCACTTTTAGTACCCAGTACCACCACAATCAGACGGCGATTCGGCATTTCAAAATCTGTTGTGACGCGATTGGCAGTTAATGCCAGGTTATAGCCTGCTGCACGGGTAAAACCGGTTTTTAAACCATCTACTGTTGGATCAACCTGAAGCACGCGGTTGGTCGCACGATGAAAATGCTGGTTATAAGTAAAGCTTGGCTGTTTGGAATAATACAGATAATTCGGGGTTTCATTCACCACCGCCATAGACAGTCTGGCCAAATCGGCGGCAGTCGAATAATGCTCAGGCATGGTAATACCGGCCGGATTCTGGAAATTGGTATGCTGCATGCCCAGCGCTTTGGCTTCCTGATTCATGCGTTCAACAAACTGCGGAATACCACCCGAAATTTTCTCAGCCAGCGTCACCGCGGCATCATTGGCAGACATGATAATTAAGCCCGCCAGAAGCTGATCGACTGAAATCTGATCACCTTCTTTCAGGTACATCTGTGACTCATCCCACATCACGGTTTTTACCACAGAGGTCGCGGTTAAAACTTCATTTTTATTTAATTTCCCGGCCTCAATTTCCTTTAAGGCAATATAAGCCACCATCATTTTGGTCAGCGAAGCCGGAGCGCGTTGCACATCGGCATTATGCTCTGCAATGACTTGACCAGACTGTGAATCCAGAATGGTCCAGGCTTCAGCTTCAACGCTTTCAGGCACAATATTGAGTAGGGCAGCATGTGAAAATGCAGAAATAAATAAACTGAAAACCGCAATCAGTGAGATGATGTATTTCAATGGTGTTCCTTGATAACCCGGCGGGTGTTGAACGATTTAATTTTCACGCATGCTATGCCTTTTTTATACAGATAGCTAGTCGTAAATGTAGACAAATAAGACAGCTAAACCATACTGGCTTAAAAAATGCTAAGCTAAGCTATATCTCATTTATTTTAATTTTATATCGTTCATTATGTTGCATTATCAAATTGAATTTGACGATTATCGTCAGCATCTTATTCACGTGACTGTTCGTTTTCTTGCGGACCCGACCCAAGTCTTGTCATTACCCACCTGGATTCCGGGAAGCTATCTGATTCGAGAATTTTCCAAGCACATTGAAGCGGTCAAAGCCTATGATGAAGATGGGCGCCAGTTACAGATCCAGAAATTTGAAAAGAACAAATGGCGTTTATTCAATACTGATCATGAACTGATTACAGTGGAATATGATGTCTATGCCTATGACCTGTCCGTTCGTGGTGCATATGTTGATCAAAATCGTCTCTACGTGAACCCGGCTTGTGCATGTTTAGGGCTAGAAGGTCAGGAAAATAAAGAAATTGAACTGGAAATCTTCCTGCCAGATGAATTAAAGCATTTTCAGCTGGCAACCGGCATGCAAGCTAAAAGTCTGGTCAAAGGCCGTTTCACCCTGAAAGCCAAAAACTATGCCGAATTGATTGATGCGCCATTTGAGCTGGCAGAACAAATCCGTTTCAGTTTTGAAGCAAATGGCATTCCGCATGAATTTGTGGTGTCAGGCAAACATGCTATGAATGCGGCGCGTATGCAGCAGGATATTGAAAAAATCTGTGCTACAGAAATTTCAATGTTTGGTTCAGCGCCGTTTGCGGACTATACCTTTATGACCATGGCAACCGGCAATAGCTATGGCGGTCTGGAGCATCCAAATTCTACCAGCCTGATTACGCCACGCGATGACTTGCCGAAAGCCAATGAACCTGAAGAACCATCTAAAGATTATCAGCGTTTCTTGGGCTTATGTAGCCATGAATATTTCCATTCATGGTTGGTGAAATTCATTCGCCCTGAAAACTTCGTTAATTATGATTTAAACAGAGAAGGCTATACCTCTCTGTTATGGATCTTTGAAGGTTTCACTTCCTATTACGATGATTTGATTTTGCTGCGCAGTGGCGTGATTAATCAGGAATCGTATATTGCTTTGTTAAAAGCGCAGATTGACCGTTATTTGCAAAATCCGGGGCGTGCGATTCAGTCCGTGTCTGAATCCAGTTTTGATGCTTGGGTGAAATTCTATCGTCAGGATGAAAACTCGAATAATGCGGGTACCAGCTATTACAACAAAGGTTGTTTAGTCGCACTGTGCCTGGATTTAGGTTTGCGTTTACGTGGTTCAAGTCTGGATGCCTTGATGCGCCGTTTCTATGAAAATGCCCAGAAGGGCGTTCAGGTGCATGAACGGACGATCTTTGAATTATGCAAAGAACTGACAGGAGATGATTGGTCAGAACAGATTAATCACTTAATCAATACCACAGATGAGTTGCCGCTGGATCAGCTCTTCCCTGAGTTTGGTATTGGTTATAGCCTGAAAAATGACAAGTCTTTGCCATTCGGTTTAAAACTGGCAGATAAGCCGGAAGGTGTGCTGGTTCAATCGGCGCGTCGTGATGGTGCTGCTGTGCTCGCTGGCCTTTCTGCCAATGATGTCATCATTGCAATTGATGGCTTAAAAGCAACGACCAAACTTGTTGAAAGCTATGCAAAACAGCAAGGTATTTTTACGGTACATGCATTCCGTCGTGATGAGCTAATGACGTTTGAAGTTCAAGCCGCGGGTTCTAAACTGACCGAAGTTGAACTGAAAGTGGAAGATCCGGCTAAAGCCGAGAAATGGCTTAAAGCTTAAATCCGAAATTATTCTTAATTTAAAAAACCGGTGCATCGTCACCGGTTTTTTATTGAAGTACATGTTGCAAGCAAATCTATTTAATGAGCAGTCGTGAAGTTCCGCGGAATTCCGCCACGATTTGATTATGTTGATTCATCACCTGAATATCATAAATGCCACTACGGCCACTGCTGGCCTTATGTTCTGCTATAGCAGTCAGTGTGTCGCCAAGCAAGCCCGGTTTTAAATAATGAATACCGCAATGTTGACCGACTGCCGGATGTTCACCGGTATTGCAGGCAATGGCAAAGGCTGCATCTGCCAATGCGAAAATCACGGCACCATTACAGGTCTGATGACCCTGTAAATGCTGTTCAGTCACCTTTAATTCGATCTTTGCATAATTGTGGTTATAAGAAACCAGATGAGCACCAAGATGCTGAATTAACCGGTCCTGATTAAACATCTGGCTGACTTGCTGATCCATTGCAAAACTCCTTTTTAGATACGTTTTATTTTAAAATATAAATTATATGAATCATAAATAGCATTGGGTAGGCAGAATGACAAGAGGGCAGAGTCAGAAATCTTATTTGCACACATAAGAAAAAGTAGGTAAAACCAATATTCAGGTATGGGTTTTTTATTGGATAAAATGAAATTATATAAATATAGATATGGTTCAAAACGTGATTTGGAAGCTTTACAGAACAATTATTTTTATGCTCCACATTCGACACAGCTGAATGATCCATCTGAGAATCTATTCAGTGAAAAAGACATTCATAAAGTATTTGAGCTGTTTCATAATATATTTAGTTTTTCGACTTCTGATATTAGGAAAGAATTTGATCAACTATGTCAAAAAGTTAGGAAGGAGGTCGGGATTTACTCTCTAAGTCGAATTCAAAAGGACGAATTGCTTTGGGCATATTATGCCGATTCACATACAGGATTCTGTATTGAATATGATTTTGAAAAGCTTGATGAACTGAGATCTATAAGTGCTGCGTTTGAGATTGATTATGCTGAACAAAGACCAGAATTGAAGTTTGATCATGTATTCAAAAATGGAGCGACAGCTGTGGAAAAATTATTGCGAGTTACAACAGGGACTAAATCTATAAAATGGCGACACGAAGAAGAGTACAGGATTTGTATCGAACCTTTTGGTAGATTTAACTATGATTATAGGGCAGTGAAAGCAATCTACTTCGGAATGAGGATGCCTAAATCAAAAATTGATCTCGTAAAAAACAATAACAAATTGCCTGATTCTTATGCAAAAGTATGCCAACAGCAAGTTATGGAAGTATTGAAAGGAAGAGGTATTAAGTATTATCAAATGAAATTAAAAGAGGATAGTTATGAGTTTGATTGTTATGAGATAGCAGATATTTATCAAAATTCTCAAAAATACAAAGACAAAGTTCATCTAATTCCAAAGAATTTGATTGACTATAATGACTATGGTCGAGGGGTTGAAAGAGGTTATTTTGATAAGGTTGCAGAAATCATTAGTAAAGAACCATATTTTTATGAGCTAAATAGTATCCATATCTCGAAGGAAGAATCGATTAAGAAAAATCAGCCTGTTATCTTCGCAGGATTTTCTTATGAAAAGAATAATTTACGCCAAATTAAAAGATATTTCACTTTGGATGAAGTCAATGAAAAATATAGCCTCTTGAATATTCGTTAAAATTTTGTGAAAACATGCCCTACATTTTAATTCCCCCGATACGTCGAATACCCATAAGAACTAAGCCGTAGCGGAATATGGTAGTATTCCAAAGTGCCATCAATCACAAAGACCACCGGTACTTCAGGGAAGAACGTCCGTTGATTATTGGCCTTAAACCAGTCACCCGTTTTAAACGTTACTTTATAAACGCCTTTTTGTAACGCGGTGTCTTTAGGATAAAATTCTTTAATACGACCATTACTATCTGTCTTGGCTTCATTGAGCTTGACCCATTTCTCACCTTGTTGCGCTTCTAGGGTGACCGTGACATTGGAAGAAGGCAGGCCAGTTTCCTGATTAAGCACATGAACACTTAGTGGATTGGCAAAGCCAAAAGTTGAAAGGGAAGTCGCAGCTAAAGCAAAAATTATTTTTTTCATGAGACTAACATTAAAATGAATACTTATAGTTATTCTAATAGATTGAAAAATAAAAAATATTGAAGTTATGTAATAAAAAAAGCCCACCGAAGTGAGCTTGATTGAATCTATTCAAACTTAACCACGACCGCGGCCGCGACCACGTGGTGCCTTGGTATTTGGACGAGTAGTACCATTGGTGCGACGTTTCGGCTTTTCGCTTTCGTCCATTTGCCAGATACGTTTGGTCCCAGACTTCTTCACAGAACCATCTTTATTCTTACGAACCATTGGCTTACCACCCGTACCACCCGGCTTTTTCACATAAGAGCGCGAACGGTATGGTTCTTCCGCAGGAACATTCTGGAAGTCTGGATAAAGTAATGGTTCAATTTCTCTGGTCTCGCCCGGTTGCAATCCCATGCGAACCAAATCAATTTCACCAATTTTGGTACGGATCAGACGCAGTGTAGGGAAACCTACCGCAGATGTCATGCGACGAACCTGACGGTTACGACCTTCACAGATCGAAATCTCAACCCAAGACGTTGGAACAGAGGCACGGAAACGTACAGGAGGATTACGCTCCCACAACCATTCCGGTTCAGACACTTTTTCAGCACGTGCTGGAAGCGTCATGCCATCTTTCAGTTCAACGCCTTTACGAAGTTGCTCAAGAGCTTCTTCGGTCACATCACCTTCCACTTGCACCATATAAGTTTTAAACTTTTTATTGGCAGGATTGGTGATATATTGGTTGAGGCCACCGTGATCGGTGAGGAAAACTAGACCTTCTGAGTCCATGTCCAAACGGCCCGCAAGACGTAAATCTTTGTCGTTGACAAAATCAGCCATGGTTGGGTGCTTTTCATCCGCACGGAATTGGGAGAGGACGTCATAAGGTTTGTTTAGAATGACGATTTTCATAGGAAATAACTTCTATAATTACATTAATTTAAAAAATGTAGAGGTTTATTTAAAAGGGAAATTGAGTTATTTCCCGTATAAATCTCAAAAACAACAAATCTGGATTAGAATATTATGCGTTAAGAACAGTTGAAAGTATTGCCTAATCGGCAATTATTTTGGATTTGTCAGCGGCATCCGGGAGAATACTAATAATGGGATATCAAAAAATCGTAGTACCTGTGGATGGTACCAAAATTACCGTTAATGCAGACCTGTCACTCAACGTACCAAATAATCCAATTATCCCATTTATCGAAGGGGATGGAATCGGTGCAGATATTACACCAACAATGCGAACTGTGGTAGATGCTGCTGTGCAAAAAGCATACGCCGGGAAGCGTTCCATCGAATGGATGGAAGTCTACTGCGGTGAAAAAGCTGACAAAATTTACGGCACCTATATGCCTGAAGAAACTCTCGAAGCACTGCGCGATTATGTGATATCGATTAAAGGTCCACTGACCACGCCAGTCGGTGGTGGTATTCGTTCCTTGAATGTGGCTTTACGTCAGGAACTGGATTTATATGTCTGTGTACGTCCGGTGCGCTGGTTTGAAGGGGTACCTTCGCCAGTACATAATCCGGAACTGACCGACATGGTGATTTTCCGTGAGAATTCAGAAGATATTTATGCCGGTATTGAATGGAAAGCAGATTCTCCGGAAGCGAAAAAAGTTATCAAGTTCCTGAAAGAAGAAATGGGTGTAACCAACATCCGCTTTGAAGACAATTGTGGAATCGGAATCAAACCTGTCTCCAAAGAAGGTAGCCAGCGTCTGGTGCGTAAAGCGATTCAGTTCGCCATTGAAAATCACAAGCCGAGTGTGACCTTGGTGCACAAAGGCAATATCATGAAATACACCGAAGGAGCATTTAAAGAGTGGGGCTATGAGGTCGCATTGGAACGTTTCGGCGGTGAGCTTTTAGATGGTGGTCCGTGGGTTAAAATCAAAAATCCAAGAACAGGCAAAGACATTATTATTAAAGATGTTATTGCAGATGCCTTCTTGCAGCAAATCCTGATGCGCCCGGCGGATTATTCTGTGATTGCGACACTCAACTTAAATGGTGACTATATTTCTGATGCGCTGGCTGCGGAGGTTGGTGGGATTGGAATTGCACCGGGTGCCAATATTGGCGGTTCGATTGCAGTCTATGAAGCAACCCACGGCACAGCGCCTAAATATGCCGGGCAGGATAAAGTGAATCCAGGTTCGATTATTCTGTCTGCAGAAATGATGCTGCGTGATATGGGATGGACAGAAGCTGCCGACCTGATCATCAAGGGGATTTCGGGTGCGATTGCGGCAAAAACGGTGACTTACGATTTCGAACGCTTGATGCCAGGGGCGACCTTGCTTCGTTGTTCTGAGTTTGGTGAAGCGATTATTGCTAAGATGGATGCCTAAAATTGCGAGGCAATTTATGAGTTAAAGCCCGCAGTAATTGCGGGTTTCTTTATAGTTTTATTTTTAGAAAAAGTCTGAACAGCTAAGAGCTAAACGTTAAAATAAGTATCAGGCTGCAAGATCAAAATGATTCGTTCTAAGCTGAATAACTTAGTAAACACTGTATTACATTGACGTATTTGGATACAGCTCAGCGATTGGCTTATTTTGTATAAACGTTACAGTGATGAATGGAACTTCCAGTGATATAGAGACGTTTCTCCAAAGGAGTAAATCATGGCTAAAGCTAAAGCGAGACATAAGCAGGTCCAACAAAAAGACAAGCAGGACAATGCTCAGAATGAAGAGCAGCAACAGCAACAACAACCATCGAAACCATCTCGTGCTAAAAAACGTAGATAATCTCCTATCCACCTAAAATAACAAAACCCTCATTTGAGGGTTTTGTTATTTGAACGCTTGTATAAAATCATCACTAAAAATAACAGGATTGTGACTTTAAATTAGGCGGTTGTGATTAAGATAAAAGTCATCTATTTAATTTAATGCGAATATTGGTGAAATTTCTTCGGATTATAAGCTTACTGTTATCTATAGGTTTTCTACTAACTGCCTGTCAGCCACCGCCTTCAGGTGAAGCAGCAGGTTGGAAAAGCCCTTATCTGTATTGGCAATTACAGAGAGCCCAGTTAGAAGCTCCGCTACAGATTCCGGTTGAAGGCGTCAGAGTTGGTCAGATTAATGATACTTGGGGAGCAGCGCGTAGTGACGGTCGTAAACACGAAGGTACGGATATTTTTGCCAAACGCGGTACGCCAGTATTTAGCGCCACCCCAGGTATTGTGCGTAGGATTGGCACCAACAATCTGGGTGGAAAAATCATCTGGGTGACTGGCCCCAATATGAGTCAGCATTATTATGCACATCTGGATGGTTATGCAGAGCATATTCAGGAAGGCGACTGGGTGGAAGCAGGTGAAGTCATCGCTTATGTGGGTAATACAGGTAATGCCAAAAATACCCCGCCGCACTTACATTATGGCATTTATTTAGGTGGGCAAGGAGCAACCAATCCTTATCCTTATTTAGTTCCTTCTCCATGAGCAGAAATTGGCGGAGTTTGTTGTTCAGATTTGAGTCTGACAGGACGTGTGTACCAGAACAATTGCAATGTTCCTAATAAAAGAACCAATGTGGCCAGTATGAACTGTTGATGATAGCTCAATCCAAAATATTGCAGCGCACTAAAGCTGAGTCCACCGATCAGCTGAATCGAGGCAAAACACAAGGTAGCAATACTCCAGAGCTTTTTATAAGCCAGTCCATACAGTTGTAAAATGGTATAGGAGGTCAGGAAGACCACAGCCGGATTTAACATCCCGGTAAAAAAGGAAGAGCTAAAAGTGAGTAAGGGATAGGCATCTAGAGGCGCAATAAAAATAGCCACAATATAAAGACTATAAAGAATTTTCAGGGCAGCAAAATCACCCCATTTTCTGGCCAGCACATAAGCACTAAAGGCACCCAAGGCACTGCCTATTCCATACAGAATCCAGTTGAAATTAATCCAGAACAAGCTCAATCCCAACTGCTGGCTTAAATAATCAATCCAGAATAATGAATGCGGTATATAGGCGAAAGCACTACACGCGTAGACCGTCAGTAAACTATAAAAGATGCTATTCAGAGATAGATGAGAGGTAACCGCAGGAGCTTGTACGGACAAATACGGCTTAAATTTCTGAATCAGTAAACTTAAAACGATACAGATAAGCAAAGCAAAACCACATAAGATCAGCCAGGCTGTCTGTATGGAAATTTGATCCAGATAAGGCAGAAACAGGGTCGCAATTAAAACGCCTAGTCCAATCCCGCTAAAACCAATAAAGTTGATTTTAAGACGGTCTTGAAGTTCACAGCACTGTGCAACCACACTTGGCGATAAGATCATCATCAGTCCACCGCTGATCCCGGAAATAATACGCCAAGCGATATACCAAGCTTCAGAAAAACCAGAAAATGCACAGCACATCAGGCTGAACATGCCGGCGAAGGCTGAAATTTGAATATAAGTGCTCATACTCCGGTCTTGAGGCAGGCGCATGGCGGTAAATGCACCGATCAAATAACCCAGTAAATTGGCACTGCCCAAGAGGCTGGCAAAATCTGTACTCCAGCCAAAGGCTTCTCGTGTACCCGGTAACAACGCGGTGTAAGAGAAACGAAGAATGCCAATGCCCAAGCACATACTAAGGCAAAGAAACAGGCTGAGCTTCATTGTGTTTGAGGACATCCATGTACTCATAGAATTTTATATTTGATCAAAAAATAACATGAATCTTCATGATTGAGGGGAAATTGTCTGAGAAGAAACCATTGAGTGCAGAAATTTGCTCAAGTAAGCCCGTATGATTTTTAAAATTTCATCAGTCAAAAGCCTGAACTTTTTCAGAGAAATAAAAAACCGCGTATCAACGCGGTTTTTTATATTGTCTATTTCAAGAATTAACGCATCTTGGCCAGGAAACGGCCAACACGAGTGATGGCTTCACGCAGTTCATTTTCAGCCGGCAGGAACACGACACGGAAATGATCCGGTGTTGGCCAGTTAAAGCCTGTCCCTTGAACCAGAAGCACTTTCTCGGCACGTAATAAGTCCAACATCAGTTTTTCATCGTCCTGAATTGGATACACATTCGGATCCAGTTTCGGGAAGCAGTACATCGCGCCTTCAGGCTTGACACAAGACACACCTGGAATTTCGTTCAGCATTTCCCAGGCAATATTACGCTGTTCATATAAACGGCCACCCGGACGAATCAGGTCATTAATAGACTGGTAACCACCCAGGGCGGTTTGAATCGCATATTGTGCCTGATGGTTGGCGCACAGTCGCATCGACGCCAGCATATCAAGACCTTCAATATAGTCTGCTGCACGTGCTTTATTGCCGGTAATTGCCATCCAGCCGGAACGGAAACCAGCAATACGATAGGCTTTAGATAAACCGTTAAACGAAACACAGAGCTGATCGCCAGCCAGAGCTGCTACAGCAACATGCTCGATTCCATCGTAGATAATTTTGTCGTAGATTTCATCAGCAAATAAAATCAGGTCATATTTCTTGGCCAAGTCGACAATTTGTTGTAACACATGACGTGGATAAACCGAACCGGTCGGGTTATTCGGGTTGATAATCACAATACCACGGGTATTTGGCGTGATTTTGCTTTCCATATCAGCAATATCTGGATACCAGTGATTTTCTTCATCACATTTATAGTGAATCGCAGTACCGCCAGACAGGTTCACTGCTGCTGTCCAGAGTGGATAATCTGGCATTGGAATCAGCATTTCATCGCCATCATCCAGCAGACCTTGCATGGCCATAACAATCAGTTCAGACACACCATTACCGACATAGACGTCATTGACGTGCATATCCAGAATGCCTTTTTGCTGATAATACTGACAGATCGCCTTACGCGCCGGGAAAATCCCTTTGGAATCTGTATAGCCAATCGCATTCGGCAGGTTTAAAGCCACATCGTTGATAATTTCTTGTGGTGCTTCAAAACCGCTTCTTCCATCTCGATGGCCGCTCGTAACACAGGTCCGCGAATGTCGTAGCAAACATGATCAAGCTTGGATGATTTCTTGATTTCGCGAGGGGATTGGAAAGTGTTCGGCATTTTGATGTTCTCGGATGGAGTGGAGGTCACTTTTGCATAACGATATAAATAACTTTTAAATGTCTCAGTTGTGACTAGATCGAGATCATGTTCATCTCGAAGTAGTGCAACAATTTTTTCATGCGTAAATCCAAGCTGCTGATATTGTTTGATCACAGGCAGCAGATTTTTAAAAATTACGCTCTTTTTTTGCGACATTTTTTAATCCTGAGCAAATTTAGAGCTAAGAATACCATTAAATTTGCTCACTAAAAAACATTTAATGTAAAAATTGCTTACTTTTATTTTTATATTTGCTTTCTTTTTGCTTTTTTAGACATTATATGTCTTTTGTAAAATGTTGAATAAAGACTAGAATTTTTAAAATGAATCACGTAAATATAGGATTATCCTATTTTAAATAGCAAGATAAAAAGGTATGTGATCATGGGAAAACTCAATAAATCAGACCGGGAATGGCAAAGAGAGTTATCACCTGAGGAGTTTCGCATTACGCGCGAGAAGGGAACCGAGCCGGCATTTACTGGAAAATACTGGAATACCAAGCAAGATGGCACCTATGTATGCCGTTGCTGCGGCACGCCACTGTTCTCGTCTGAGACCAAATATGACAGCGGCTGTGGCTGGCCAAGTTTCTACCGTCCCGTCAGCAGTTCGGTGGTAGAAGAATTACCTGATACTTCACACGGAATGGTCAGAACTGAGATTGTTTGTCATCATTGTGACGCACATTTAGGGCATGTTTTCCCGGATGGCCCAGAACCGACGGGTTTGCGTTATTGTGTCAACTCGGCTTCGTTAGACTTAGAAACACAAGAAAAAAATGATGAGGAAACCTATCCATGACTAACATTTATCAGTTCGAAGCTGAATTGTTAGATGGCAAAAGTAAGCCACTTGCAGATTATGAAGGCAAGGTACTTTTGATCGTCAATACAGCGAGTAAGTGTGGTTTTACCCCACAATTTTCAGGATTAGAAAAACTTTACGAAAAATATAGAGATCAAGGTCTGGAAATTTTGGGATTTCCATGTAACCAGTTTGGCGGCCAAGATCCGGGTTCCAATGAACAGATTGGGGAATTTTGCCAGAAGAATTACGGGGTATCTTTCCCGATGTTTTCCAAGGTGGATGTCAAAGGCCCTGAAGCGCACGCCATTTTTCGCTATTTAACCAATAATTCCAAAGGTATTTTAGGCAATGGAATTAAATGGAATTTTACCAAGTTCCTGATCGGCCGTGATGGCAAGGTGTTGAACCGTTTTGCACCAACCACCAAGCCTGAAGATCTTGAAGATGAAATTGCCAAAGTGTTGTAAGACTCTGCGTTATTTTCTCAGTATGCGATGAAGATAAAACTCATCTGAATCCAATTAAAAACCCACTTCGGAAAAGTGGGTTTTTTTAGTTATGAGCAAAACTTAGAGAATAGCTTTCAGGCGTCGAATGACTTCTTCACATTGCGCCAGATCGGCTACGAGTGCCAGACGTACATGATTTTCACCCGGATTACCCTGTTCGGTATCGCGGGATAAATAGCGACCTGGAAGAACTTTAATATGTGCTTCTTCCATCAGGCGTTTTGCAAAGGCTTCATCATTGTCAACTTTTAACCAGTAGTAGAAACCTGCATCCGGTTTTTTGAGCGGTAGCAGGTGACCGAGTTCTTTCTGGAATAAATCAAACTTGGCACGGTATTGCACCCGGTTTTCTTCCACATGCGCTTCATCATCCCAGGCAGCAATTGAAGCCAGTTGATGTTGCACCGGCATCGCTGCACCGTGGTAAGTACGGTATTGCAAGTAAGGTTTTAACAGGCTGGCATCACCGGCAACAAAACCTGAACGCATACCCGGAAGGTTAGAACGTTTAGACAGTGAATGGAACACCACACAGTTTTTATAGTCATCCCGGCCGATTTCAGCACAAACTTCCAGTAAACCTACAGGTGCCTGATCAAACCAGAGTTCTGAATAGCATTCGTCTGAAGCAATCACAAAGTTGTATTGATCCGACAGGGCAATCAGTTTTTTAAACTGCTCTTTTGATAATACTGCACCGGTTGGATTGCCCGGGGTGCAGACAAATAGCAATGCCGTTTTTTCCCAGACTTCTGCCGGAACAGCATCAAAATCACCGAGGTAATTATTTTCCTCAGTACAGTTGATGAAATAAGGTTTGGCACCTGCGAGCAGCGTTGCGCCTTCATAAATCTGGTAAAACGGATTTGGCATCACCACATAAGGTGCATCTTCACGATTCACCAAAGCCTGTACAAACGAGAAAATCGCTTCACGCGTACCGGAAACGGGCAGGATATTGCTGTCTGCGCTGATGCTATTCAGCTTAAAACGGCGCGTCAGCCATTGGGTAATACTTTCACGTAGCTCCGGCAGGCCTTTACTGTTTGGATACGTCGACAAATGTTTGAAGTTATCGATAATCGCTTGTTTCACAAACTCCGGTGCAGGATGCTTCGGTTCACCAATCGACAGGGGAATTAAAGGCATATTTGCAGGCTGGATATCCGCAAAAAGCTGATTTAACTTTTCAAACGGATAAGGATGCAGTAGAGACAAGCTAGAGTTCATGAATAAGTAACCGCGTTTTAATGTGAGTGTTGACTACAAACCTGATGAGAGGCTTCATCCAGTGCAATTTTAAGTGCAGCTGCAAATTCAGCAGATTCTTCAGGTGTCATAGGGTTGCCATCTTTTTTGGTGACAAAGAATATATCTTCGGCACGTTCGCCCAGTGTGGCGATTTTTGCAGAGTGGATATCCAGGCCCTGCATCATAAATAAACCGCCGATTTTGGCAAGTAAACCGGGATGATCGAGAGTGGCAATTTCGACCATATTTTGATTCAAGGCAGGATTGACACTGATATCGACTGTATTTTCAATATCGAAATGACGTAATTGACGCGGAATCCGGCGCTGCATCAAGCCCGGATATTCATCTGAATGACTCAAGGCATCTTTCAGAGCTTCAATCACTGTGGCTTCGCGTTCAGGATCAGTCAATAAAGTACCAAAACGGTCCAATACCACGTAGGTATCCAGACTGAAAGCTTTAGTGGCAGTAATAATTCTTGCGTCTTGTACATCCAGATTCATGCGATCCAGAATAGCCACCGTAGTGGCAAAAAGGTTGGGTTGATCCTGCGTATAAATAAAGATCTGTACCGCATCCTGCGCATATTTACGGTGCGCCCGCATCAGCACCAGTGGAGCAGGATTGTCGCCGTGTTGTAAGATGGCACGGGTATGCCAGGCAATTTCATCTGCTGTTTCTTTTAGGAAATAGTCATCACCAAGTTCCTGCCAGACTTTTTCTACTTCATCCAGTGAAAAGTCCTGAACCAGAAGTTCGCTGGCCGCAAATTTGGTATCTTCAATCAGCATTTGATAATCAACCGGACGACCCAGACCGGAACGGATTACATCGCGCGCCTGAGTATAGAGCTGGCGCATCAGGGAAGCGCGCCAGGTATTCCACAGCTTCGGATTGGTGGCGTTAATATCGGCTACCGTCAGGGTGTATAAATAATCCAGATGCTCCATGTCGCCCATTTTTTCTGCGAATTCTTTGACCACATCCGGATCGGAAATATCTTTTTTCTGGGCGGTGACAGACATTACCAGATGATTCTGGATCAGCCAGGCCACCAGGTTGCTTTCACGTTCGGTAAAACCGTGACTACGGCAGAATTTAATCGCATCGCTGGCACCAAGTTCACTGTGATCACCGCCACGGCCTTTGGCAATATCATGGAAAATTGCCGCCAGATAAACGATGTCACGACGGGTCAAACGCTGGAACACTGAACTGACTACCGGAAATTCTTTGGCAAATTCAGGTTCTTTAAAGCGGTTTAAATTACGTAGCAGCAATAAGGTATGTGCATCGACCGTATAAATATGGAACAGGTCATATTGCATCAGTCCCAGAATTTGTCCAAATGCAGGAATATAGTTTCCAAGCACACCATAACGCTTCATGGCAACCATGGTGTCATAGAGTCGATGCGGTGAACGGATAATCGCCATAAACAGTGCCTGATGCACCGGATTATCACGGAAATCCTGATCAATACGTTTTCCAGCCAAGGTCAGCAGGCGTAAGGTACGCGCACGAATGCCTTCGATTTCAGGACGATTGGCCAGCAGATAGAAAATTTCCAGAATTGCGCTTGGATTTTCCGAGAAAATCTTGTGATGTTGCACAGCCAGTTTGCCATCGACCAGTTTAAAGTTCTGGTTGATTTCTTCGATCTGGCGTTCATATTGCGGTAAACGTGGCGTAATCACCGATTCATTAAAATAAGCCAGCAGCATTTCGTTCAGTGTAGACACTTGCTGCGCACTGCGATAATAGCGCTTCATGAACTGTTCAATTGGATAGTTCGGATGATGCGCTTCTTCACGCACATAGCCGAATTTGGCAGCAATATCGCGCTGATAATCGAACAATAAGCGGTTTTCATCGCGCTTGGTCAGGCGGTGCAGGTGATGACGGATTTCCCAGAGGAAACTTTCGGCTTCCTCAAGCACACCGAGTTCAAATTCTGAAATAAAACCGAGATGCACCAGATCGTAAATGCGATTGACGCGGAAATGCCGTTTGGCAATCCAGCCAATCTGATTGATGTCACGGATACCACCCGGCGCATTTTTAATATCCGGTTCCAGATTGCTTTCGGTATTGTTGTGCTGAGCATAGCGTTTATGCTGCTCATCCATCTTGGCATCAAAAAAGGTTTTGTCGGTCCAGGTACGTGACACGATGCGACGTGGCCATTTGCACAGGTTTTCATTGCCAATAATCAGGCGGGCTTCAATCAGGGTGGTGGCAACGGTGAGATCACTGCTGGCCTGATTAACACATTCATTGATGGTGCGGACACTGATACCGGGTTTGAAATTTCCCACGTCCCAAAGCGATGAAATGAATGTAGAAATCAGTTGTTCCTGTTGCGGGTTAATCTCATCTTCCGACAAGATCATGATGTCGACATCAGAATAAGGCAGCATTTCACGGCGACCATAGCCCCCGACAGCAAACAGGGCCAAATCAGTTTGATCCAGTTCGGCATGTTGCCAGAGAAACTGCAATGCTTCATCAATCAGATTAGAACGCGCCAGAATAATATCCCGAATCGACTGGCCATTTTCAAAACTTTCCTGAAGCTGATTTTCGACATCACTGCGCCATTGATTGATGGCTTTAATGTCATGGTTACTTTTAGCGTAATTCAGCAGTGGATGGGTGTTGATCATGTACAGTCGTCCGTTGGTATTTCAGCTTAGTTTTGGTTGACGCTAACTTGGTTTGCGACCTGTAGGGCCAGTTCACGTGCCTGTTCAATGTTTTCCGCACGTGCTGTGGCAACGCCCATACGACGACGTTTAAAACCTTCAGGTTTGCCAAACAGGCGCAAATCGGTATTGCCGTCTGCTAAAGCAAGATTCAGGCCAGAAAATGAAAGATTACGGCCATCTACTCCAGCATAAATTACCGCACTGGCAGCCACACTATGTCGTGCAGTATTCACCGGCAAGCCTAAAATAGCACGTGCATGCAGCTCAAATTCACTTTGAAATTGGGAGGCTAAAGTCACCAGTCCAGTATCGTGTGGACGTGGGGAAACCTCACTAAACCATACTTTGTCGCCTTTTACAAAGAGCTCTACACCAAAGATGCCGCAACCACCGAGTGCTGTAGTAACCTTATTGGCAATACGCTTGGATTCTTCCAGCGCGGCTGGAGTCATCGGTTGAGGCTGCCAGCTTTCCACATAATCGCCTGAATCCTGACGATGTCCGATCGGGTCGCAGTAAGACGTTTCGATTTCGCCGGTTTCTGGGTTTTTTGCACGAACAGTCAATAAGGTAATTTCAAAATCAAAGTCAATTTGTGATTCTACAATCACCGTACCCTGATTGACCCGGCCACCGGTTTGCGCATATTCCCACGCTGCATCGACTTCATCAAAGTTTGTGACACGAGACTGGCCTTTGCCTGAAGATGACATTACCGGTTTCACAAAGTTTGGATAGCCGACATCGTCACAGGCCGCGCGGAAGGATTCTAAACTGTCGGCAAAACGGTAAGCTGAAGTTGGCAGACCGAGTTCTTCCGCAGCCAGACGACGAATACCTTCACGGTTCATGGTCAGATTGACGGCTTTAGCAGAAGGAATGACTGTAGCAATGTTCTGGGCTTCTATTTCAAGCAGAACTTCGGTCGCAATCGCTTCAATTTCAGGAACAATTAAATGTGGCTGGATTTGATTGATGAGTTGTTTGAGTTCTACAGCATCTGCCATATTCAAGGTATAGGAATAATGCGCAACCTGCATGGCAGGGGCATGATCATAACGGTCAGCAGCATGAACTTCGACTCCAAGGCGTTGTAGTGAAATCACCACTTCCTTGCCCAGTTCACCAGAACCCAATAATAGAACTTTATAGGCAGAAGATTGAAGGGGAGTACCAATAGTCACGCTCATGTGGATCATCCATGGTTGATTTTATGGACTTTTAGCATAGCAGAACTGAGCCGACAGTTAAGCCAAGATTCATACAAAATTGTGATATTGACCAACAGTTTTATTTATAAAGTTTTTCTAGATTTTAATAAGGAGGCGCTGTCATTTTCACATCGCTGTCAGACTGCGTTTGCAGAAGATAAATCTCGCTTTGAGACTTGAGCTTTTCTATTTGTGCAACTTGTTCAGTATTGATATTTAGCATCTTTAACAGACGTAATGTACGAACATGCAGGAAATACGCATAGGGCAATACAAAAGGCAGTACAAAGCACAGCAAAAATAACAGTAGCCCAAAAACTGTGAATTGAATGCAGTCTCGCAAGATGGTGGTGAGCTGGAACTGATCTGCTGAAAAGGCGGTAGCTGAAAAAAGAATAAAAAGGAGCGCAAATAAACCAGCAAAAATTTTTAGAGTATTCGGCAGGACACGATGTCTGAAGCTCCATTTACCCAAAATCAATGTCAAAGGATGAAGATGCAGCACGTATTGGCTCTGATTAAGCATAGCAATAATTTGATGGGTGCTATTCTTTTTAATATAAACCACCCGAACTTGATCTGCTGGTTGAGCATGTATTTCGACAAAATGTCCGGTAAAATTTTGAGCATTGATAAAACATTCAAAATATTGTGCCGGCACTTCATGTCGATGGAATACGGTTAACATTTCATCGCGCCGATGATGAATAAAGATTTTGCCTTCAATCACCTGTTTGACCTCAAACATGCGCATCCTTCCTTGTTTTTATTGTTATATAAAAAAGACCTATACTATGAGTTTAGCATAAGTCTTTGTTTCGATTGATCAACGAGTTAAAGCTTAAAAGGGTACTGGAACATAGGTGTAAACCAGGCCATAGGTGAGCGCTGCGGTCAGTGTCGCCATCACAATACGTTTAAACTTAAAGTACAAAACCGTGAGCACAATAAAGCCAACCAGCATCGCAAAACTTTTATTCGGTGTTTCTAATAATGGCGGTAAGGTAGCAACTACCAGCATGGAGCTGATTGCCGCAATGCCGATTGAACCCAAGGCAATTTTTAGCCACAATGCTCCGCGTTTTTGTGAGCCTTGCTGAAATTTCTGAATCACAAAAAAAGGCCCGAAGCGTGAGACGAAATTGGCGATCCCGACGACAATGCCGACCAGAATAATCTCTAGATTCATGCTTGATCTCCTGCATGTTCAGGATCTGGCTGTTTTAAGATATAGTGCTTGAACAGGCCGGCAAAAATACCAGAACTGATGCCAATGAAAATCGCGGCAGACAGATCAATAAAGTAACAGGCCACAGCAGAAACCAGAATGGTGACAGCCACAACAAAAGTATGTTTCTTCTCAAAAGCAGCCAATAGGAAACTCAGGAACAGCGCAGGTAACAGGAAGTCTAGAGCCGCTTGCAAGAATTGCGGCAGGTTGCTGACCTGATCGGCAAACAATCCACCGAGGAAAGATCCGAGTGCCCAGGACATCCAGCTAAACAGGCTTAAACCGAGCATCCAGGATTCTGACCATTCCTGTCGCCGTTGCGAGAGCTTGATCATGCCGGAGGCAAAAACTTCATCGGTCAAACCCCAAGACCAGATTGCCGTTTTCTTTAAATTCAGCCGGTCTTGAATCAGATTTTGTAACGCAGGGCCATAAAGCAGATGACGAATGTCTAAGGCAATCACGGTTAATGCCGTCATCCAGATAGATGTGCCACTACCTAAGAGAGCGATCACCAGGAACTGGCTGGCACCTGCATACATCGAGCAGGACAGGAACAGTGCTTCCCAGGCGGTAAAGCCAAACTGAGTGGCTGAAACACCAAAAGCAAACGACACTGGTAAATAAGTGAAGATAATCGCTTGGCTATCTTTTGCACCTTGCCAGAAGCCAGCAGGTTGCGTAGCGAGTTGATTCGGTTCAGACACGACACACCTTGAAGGAGAGTTGAACGATGGGTCAAATGAAGATTGTGTATTCTACGTGAATTTAATAGCATAGTGCCGAAATGTTTAAATTGGCGAGCCTGATATGTGGATGTTCAAGACACGTGCGATGCTGATTGCTGCTTTAATAAGCACGGCAATATTGTTACAAGCGTGTGGGAATGACAGTCAATCGACTGATAAGCCAGAAATTAAACCGGCACCTAAATTGACTAATGATGCGACGACTTATGCCAATGCCGCATGGCAACTGATCAATGAAGTGGATCCACTGGTCTATAATAAAGAAGTGGATCAGCTGGAAACACAGGTACGTCAACCAGCACGTAAATTGAGTACAGACTGGCGTATTAATGTCAAAATGACCGATTCGGTGACCGAAGGCAAATATGCTCTGTGTCGTAAAGCTTTGACCAGTCTGGAAATCTGGGCGCGGACGACCATGGAAAATGGCAACAGCCTGCAACAAAAACAGGCGGATTATGAGCGGGATAAACTGCAATGTCAGAATGC
>SPVA01000045.1 GCA_013530545.1 Acinetobacter lwoffii | reverse complement strand
CGTCATTTTATTATGGTCAGCCTCAGGGTGAAGTGTGTCTAATCAACAGGGTTTTCGGTCTCTAAGTACTTTTTAAAGGGAACATCATCGACTCAAATCTCTATTTGCAACAGTGCCGAACTATGTCCGGGAAGGGGACAGTGTGATTGTCCATTCCATGGATCGTTTTGCTCGAAGTCTGAAAGATTTGGTTACTGAGGTTGATCAACTCGTAAAAAGGGGAGTGGCCATCCAGTTTGTGAAAGAGAATATTACCTTCACGGCACAGGCTACTCCGATGGATAATCTGATGTTGCAGTTAATGGGAGCTTTTGCCCAATTTGAACGAGAGATTATTTTGGAACGTCAGAAAGAGGGAATTAAAATTGCAGCTGCACAAGGGAAATATAAAGGTCGAGCCCACAAATTAAAGCCTGAGCAGGCTGAGGCTTTACGACAATCATGGATAGATAGAAAATTCTCATCGAAAGTTGCGTTAGCAAATGCTTTTGGCATCAGTCGACAGGCTGTTTATCGATATTTGAAGTGAATAGACTATATTTGTCTACAAAATCGGTGGCGATTCATAATTTCATAAATATCAATTGTCTAATAAAGCTTTAAATCCTATTGCTAAGTCTGTATTGTTCTATCAGAAAGATACTATAGAGCGTAATATGCATAATTTTTCAGTAACAGATTTAGATCAACTCATCGAAAATACGTTAAAAGAAAACAAAGATACCAGTAAGGTATTAATTGGATATAAGTTATTTCACGATCTCATGAATGATCCTAAATTTTATGAAGAGGTCACTAATTCAGCTCTTAGTTCAACTAAAAGAAAATATAAAAATCTGAAAATTAAGATTACGACTGATGAGTATCAGCTTAACTTTAATTAAAGTACTGATACTTAAGTTAAAATTCACAAATTAAGTATTGTAGAATTTTTTACTTATCTACTTTTTTATTGTTTTAAAATACGATAAAGTGATATTTCATTTCCTGATTAAGCACCATATGCGCCCCCGAATACGTAAGTTTTTACATTCTCTTTATTCATCACCAAATTCAAAAGTCCTCGAATTAAAATATAACTTAAGCGGTTATAGTGATTTGGACTTACTCAAAAAAAATAAGAAATCTAACTGTCAAAACATTAGAGCAGCTATTACAAGTATTCTATATGAGCGTGGCTATACTCCAGCCGAAATTTCTTTATTAACGAACGAATAGCTTGAATCAAAAAGCCCCCATAATTTTATGAGGGCTTTATCAATTGCTCATTACCTTAAAGTAATAATAACAGTCTTAATATGATTGGCTTCTAATTCGGTTACTTCAAAGTGTGCACCTTGATAATCTAGCGTTGATCCAACCTCTACCACACCATTAGATTTATCCAGAATCAGCCCTGCAACACTGATATAGTTACCCTTTACGTCTGTGAAAATGGATATATATCAATAAATCCAGCTATAACACCAGGGCGTATAGGAAGCTTAAGCACAAGAACAACTCATCCCGTAGTTTTAAATCTTTTTCAAGAGATCTTAAACAATTGTGGACTCAAGATTTCTATTTGTAATCCCTATAGATTTATGACAAAAGGCGAGATGTTAGAAAAGTGTTTGGATCAGAACCTCCTTAAGAAATATGCACATGTCACGACAAGCTGTGGGCGGTATGGAGTTTATAACAATACGCATTGTGGTCGCTGTGTTCCCTGTCTAGTCCGCAGAGCATCCATTTTTTATTGGAAGGGTTCATCATTCGATAAGACTAAGTACAAATTTGATGACTTAACTATAAATGATGAAGATCATGCAAATTTTGATGATGTTTTTTCTATGAGAATGGCAATATTGAATAGAGCGCAATTGGGAACATCAAGATGGATCGGTGCATCATTGAGTTCTAGTTTAATACAGGATAAACCAGAGTATCAGGATACCGTTGAAAGAGGCTTGATTGAAATGCAGAACTTTTTTGGGGACTTGGGCTTAGTATAATTGATTTTCATGTCCTTTTTAGTTATTTGCTCTAAAGTGCTTGTAGTACTCAGAGGTAGTCCATTCCGACAAATGGATATTTTATCTGTAACAACTACTTCAGGGATATATGAGGATTACCCTTCCAAAGTTTCCCCGTGGACTTCCATTTTTAAATCGAATTTTTCAGTTTGATCTAAGAGTTCTATTTAATAGTTTAACGAAGACTTAAGTGTGACAGTTAAGTACCTAATATGGGACTTAACTGTCATTTTTTAGGGGATAGGTACCCAAAATAGAACTAAACTTTTACTAAAACATGAACAATGTGGAGGTTGTTTCCGTGGTTTAAGTGTCAATGCTAAGAGCTTCTTCTATGAAAGTAATAATAGAAATATCTAATACGTTTAGCCAATCATTCAATTCCAAAATATCTAGCCTTCGGTCTAGGTTTTCAACTTTGGCAATATAAGATTGAGGCTTTTTTAAAGATGCAGCGAGCTCTACCTGAGTTATTTTTTTTAACTCACGTATATGAATAAGTTTTTGTATTAGCTTTTTGTAGCGAGGATCGTGTATTGAGCTCATGGCTCAAGATGTTGTACTATTATTATAAATATCCCAAAATGGGATATTTTTTTATTTTTGGTGGTAGGCTTTGGAAAATATTTTTGAATATCAGTGTATTAAGGATTATTGGTTCGCTTTTTTATCATCTTCACCTTTTAAATATTTGACATTTAAAGAGATTAAAGAGAGTTTTTTATATGCTTATCCTCAATTTAGGGAAAAATCACTTAATAACAAAATCTATCGAGCATTTAGAGCCATAGAAGCTGAAGGTCATGTGATTATTGATAGTGGGGGGTATCCATATAGATATACTTGTCCTATGTATTGTGTTGAGTATTAATGTAAAAGGCGCTTTATAATAAATCTGCTATTACATCCAAAAGTTGCTGCCCTTTAAGACGTTGAATCAAGCGTGCATTCATTCCTAATGAAATTGGTTTTTCAACATCTAAAACTGGATGATCTCCAATAAATAACATTTCTGATATTTCATAGTCGAAATGTACCTTAATGAATTCATAAATTTGTTGTTCAGGCTTTATTGATCCTACCTCATAACTAAAGACAACGACATCAAATAAACTAGGCAGAAGTGTTTTAAGTTGTTCACCGTAAGGCATTGCTAAATTGGAACAAAGCGCAATTTTAAAATCATGTTTTTGTAAAACTTGTAGCGTAGGTATCGTATCTTCATAGAGTTCAATCGTATTTAACTCAAATTGAAGGTCATCATTGATTTCATTTAAAAGCTGTTCAGGAATCACTTGTCCAAAATGCAGAGCTAATTGTGCAATATCAATAGCTTGTGACATGATGATATTTGCATCTTTAGGGCTTGGTTTTCTCCCATTATCTTTTAGCCATTTCATTAATTTACGATATGGAGATCGGCTTGTACCAATTTTTACAAGTGTACCGAAAGCATCAAATATTATGACTTTAGGATCATTCTTCATGCTATTTCACAATCTACTTTTTAGATGATTCAGTTTAATATTTTTTGCCTAAGAATAAACTTCTATGAAAGTCAAATGATGTCGCACCCCACTATTTCCCCATAGCATTTCCCTTGTAAATCCAACACAATAGACCTCAAACAAATTTGAGAGTCATCCACGTGATTACAGGCGAAATTAAAAGCAAAATTGACCAGATTTGGAATGCATTTTGGAGTGGTGGTATTTCCAATCCTTTAGAAGTCATGGAGCAAATGACCTATTTGCTGTTTATTCGCCGACTTGATGAAATTCAGATCACTAAAGAGAAGAAAGCTAATCGTTTAAAGAAAGCTGTAGAACATCCAATTTTTACGCCTGAACAAGACCACTTACGTTGGTCGAAATTCATCACTTTAGGCGATGCTGCAACTTTATATAATACCGTTGCCAATGAAGTCTTTCCTTTCATTAAAAACTTAGGTGCAGAAGACGAAACCACCTATAGCCACCACATGAAAGATGCCCGTTTTACCATTCCCACACCTGCACTTTTAACCAAAGTGGTGGATTTGGTTGCCGATGTACCAATGGATGATAAAGACACTAAAGGCGATATTTACGAATACATGCTCGGTAAGATCGCTTCAGCAGGTCAAAACGGTCAGTTCCGTACCCCTCGCCATATCATCAAGATGATTGTGGAGCTGATGCAACCTAAGCCAACCGATACCATCTGTGACCCTGCGTGTGGTACAGCTGGCTTCCTTGTTGCTGCAAGTGAATATTTAAATGATCATTACAGCACTGAAATTTTTGCCAATCCTGAAGCGGCTAAGCGTTTTAGCTCCGACACCTTCTTTGGATATGACTTTGACAGCACCATGCTTCGTATTGGTTCAATGAACATGATGCTGCACGGTGTTGAAAACCCACGTATTGAAAACCGTGATTCTTTGAGTGAAACGCATTCTCATATTGCTGAAAAATACAGCCTGATTCTAGCCAATCCTCCATTTGCAGGCAGTTTAGACAATGAAAGCTGTGCCAAGAACATTCAAGCCGTAGTCAAAACCAAAAAGACCGAATTGTTATTTTTAGCCTTGTTCTTACGTCTATTAAAAACAGGTGGTCGTGCTGCGGTGATTGTGCCTGATGGTGTGTTATTTGGTTCATCAAAAGCGCATAAGGATTTGCGTCAAAAGATTGTGGAAGAACAAAAGCTTGAAGCAATTATTTCAATGCCTTCTGGTGTTTTTAAGCCGTATGCAGGCGTTTCGACTGCCATTATGATTTTCACCAAAACCATGTCGGGCGGTACGGACAAAGTTTGGTTTTATGATATGCAGGCGGATGGTTATTCGTTGGATGATAAGCGCAATGAATTAGATGCGTCTAAGCATGAAAATAATAATATTCCTGACATTATTGCTCGTTTTAAAAACTTAGAAGTGGAAAGCTCTCGTAAAGCGACAGAGCAAAGCTTCTTAGTTGACAAAGCTGATATTGCTGCCAATGGTTATGACTTGTCGATTAACCGTTATAAGGAAGTGGTGTATGAGCAAGTGGAATATGAAGCACCAAGTAAAATATTGGCGGATTTAGAAGTGCTTGAACAAGATATTTTAAAAGGAATGGCTGCACTTAAGGAGATGCTTAAGTGAGTTTTGAACTAAAAGCTCTGAAAGATATTTGTACTATTCAGATTGGCAAAACACCATCTCGTCATGAAAATGATTATTGGAGAGATGGTACTCATGCTTGGCTATCTATTGCAGATATGAATCAAGGGAGATATTTAAATAATACGAAGGAATGTATTACTGATCTTGGTGTAAAAGCATCAAATATAAAGCTTATTCCTAAGAATACATTGGTACTAAGTTATAAACTAAGTATTGGTAAAGTTGGTATAACTCAAAAACCGATGTATACAAATGAGGCTATTGCATCATTAACAGAGTTAGACTCACAAGTAGATATAAACTATTTATATTGGGCTTTACAGCATATTGATTTACTTGAAAATGCTGATCGTGCTGCAATGGGTAAAACATTAAATAAAGCTAAGTTAAGTGAAGTAAAAATCCCACTCCCACCACTTGCAGAACAACGCCGAATTGCGTCAATTTTAGATCAAGCGGATGATTTACGCCAAAAACGTCAGCAAGCCATTGAAAAGTTAGATCAGCTTTTACAAGCCACCTTTATTGATATGTTTGGCGATCCTATTGATAACCTAAAAGGATTAGAAACAGTTGCCTTATTAGATTTATGCAAAAAAGTTACTGATGGCACACATCAAAGTCCTAAGTGGACAACAGAAGGTATTCCATTTTTATTTATCAGCAATATAGTTGATGGAGAAATTGATTATTCTTCTCAAAAGTTTATTGATCAAGTCACGTATGATTCATTAACAAAAAGTACCAAAATTGAGTTGAATGATATTCTTTATACAACTGTTGGTAGTTATGGTAATGTAGCTAGGGTTAAAAGTAATCAATTATTTTGTTTTCAAAGACATATCGCACATATCAAACCTAATTTCGATAAGGTAAATCCTAAGTTTTTAGAAAAGATGTTATCAAGTTATGGTGTCAGACGACAGGCAGATCGTTTAGTGCGTGGAGTTGCCCAAAAAACGCTAAATCTTAAGGATTTAAAAGAAATTATAGTATTCAATATCTCCTTAGATGAACAAAATTATTTTGTCCAAAAGTGTGAAGTGATTGAAAGTTTAAAAATCAAATCTAAACTTGCATTGAATCAAGCAGATGATTTATTCAAATCACTACAAAACCAAGCTTTTAACGGCACTTCATTTGAGAATCTAAGATACAAGGACAGTTATGAAATTTAAATTAATCGTAGCCGTTGGCTTAAGTTTTTTTTCAACTGCTAGTTTTGCTGAAAAATATACATTTTCTCCTGTAAGAATAGATATCAGCGTAAATGAACAAAGAAAAATGCATCCTATAACGGCTATAGGTACAGCAATATTTAAAAATGGTGTGCAAGTCCCTGCATATTCGATCAGCGTCCCTATGGGTATGGATGAAACTGATGCACCACATAGACCTACAGCAAGTTGTAATAAGTCAAAGTGCTATTTCGCAATGGATTTACCAAAAAAACTTGCTGCCAGCATGAGGGTATATAACATTGCTGAAACAGAAGAATGGATCTTAGCACCTGCTGAATGGACACGATTGAAAGGTGCTATTGGTGTAAACGGCAACACCGTTTTAGCACTTGCATCAGCAGATCAAAAGTCAAACCTAAGTTTATATGCTGTCCCTGCTTGTGTCGGTTGTGGACTTGATGCCGCAACACCATTTTTCCCAGAAGCTGCAAGGCAAAATCATCAACTATATGGTACTAAGTTTAGTGGGACAACACCACCTGTACACATAGTAAGAGCGAATCAACAAACTGTTTATTATCAGTATCAATTAAAAGGACAATATCAAACCAATGGGGTCGCAAAATTTCGGCCAAATGAAGACAATATTTATGATGGACTTAGTGTTACAGTTGCATCAGATAAAATGGAATATGCTCGAATAATGTTAAACTTTTTTTCTTTAACACATAAGTAAATTACTTAATATCAAGAATCTATAAAATTTAATTTAAAATTTGAGGGTATATACATGAGCAACTTCTCGTTTTTAGAACCTGAATTTAAAAGCTTGGCAGCGACTGCCAAAGAAGCCGAAAAGCTCACGTATATATCCCCCCAATTTGCTCTTGCTGCTGCTCGTACCTCACTTGAAAACCTCGTGCTGTGGCTGTATCAATACGACAAAAAACTGACCCAACCTTATGATGCTTCACTACATAACTTACTCAACGACCTCAAATTCAAAGACCTGATTCCGCCCTATATTTGGGACAAAATGGACAACATCCGCATGGTCGGTA
Organism: Acinetobacter lwoffii; assembly: GCA_013530545.1. Lineage (GTDB taxonomy): Bacteria > Pseudomonadota > Gammaproteobacteria > Pseudomonadales > Moraxellaceae > Acinetobacter > Acinetobacter lwoffii_G. The sequence goes on along the minus strand of SPVA01000045.1, from coordinate 49,542 downwards.
ACAGTGCCGTACATGGGAAAAAGTTCAAGCAGCTCACAACAGAAGAAACCGTTAAACACATTAGCCATTTATTTCTGATGTATGTCTGGTTTGAACGAAACTATGGCTCACCCTCAAAAGATCGCTCTCAGTCGATTTTATTTAACCCAAAACTAATACCAAATGCTGACAATACTCAGCAAATCACCGCCAACAAAGAACAACTGCAAAAAGAAACAGAAGCTAAAGAAAAACAGTTTGCGGAGCAACATAAAGCTTTACGGGAACGTGAACAAAAACTATTTGAACTGTCTGCAAGTTTAGAAGAGCGTGAAAAATTACTTGCAAATATAGATGCTGAACTTGCACAAAAACGTGCTGATGTTGAACAAGCCAAAATTGCCAACAGCAAAATCGAAGACCATACCGACTATAAAGAAGACGAAACTCGAAAACTTAAAATTGACCTCATGCTTGAAGAAGCAGGCTGGGAAATAGGTACATCGGTTCGAGAGGAAGTTGCTGTAACAGGTATGCCGAGCCCATCGGGTAAAGGTGCAGTGGATTATGTGCTGTATGATGCCAATGGCTTGCCTTTGGCTGTGGTTGAAGCAAAACGCACATCAACCGACCCTGATATTGGACAACAACAAGCCAAGCTCTATGCAGACTGTTTAGAGCAACAAACAGGACAACGCCCTGTCATATTCTATACCAATGGCTACAAAACCCGAATTTGGAATGATGTGCAAGGTGGCCCACCACGCTTAGTTCATGGCTTTTACACACAAGCAGAACTCAAACGCTTGATCGAAAGACGTAAGAACAACCCTGATTTAAGCAGCTTCCCGATCAATGCAGAGATTGTCGAGCGTTACTACCAAACTCGTGCCATCAAAGCCATGCTTGCAGCCTATCAACGTAAAGAACGTGCAGGCTTACTGATTATGGCAACAGGCACAGGTAAAACACGTACTGCCATTGCACTGGTCGATGTGCTGATGAAAGCCAATCTGGTGCAAAAAGCCTTATTCCTTGCAGACCGCACTTCATTGGTCAATCAAGCGCACAATGCCTTTAAAGCCAATTTAAAAGATGCCTCATTCGTCAATTTACTTGAGGATAAAAATCAGGTTGGTCGAGTGTATTTCTCTACCTATCAAACCATGATCGGCTTGATTGATGAAAAAAATGCGGACGGTACACGCCAATTCGGTACAGGCATGTTTGACCTGATTATTATTGATGAAGCACACCGCAGCGTTTATCAAAAATTTGGCGAGATTTTTAAATACTTCGATAGTTTGCTTGTTGGTTTAACCGCAACGCCACGAGATGAAGTTGACCGTGATACATACGCACTGTTTGGCTTAGAAAGCGGTGTCCCAACCGATTACTACGACCTTGATCAAGCCATTGCCGATGGCTATCTTGTGCCACCAAAAGCTTATTCTGTTCCGCTTAAATTCATGCGTGAAGGCGTGAAATATGACGAACTTTCCGAAGAAGAAAAACAACATTGGGATAGTCTAAATTGGGGCAATCAAGATGCACCTGAAGAGGTCTCAGCATCCAAGATTAATAAAGAGCTGTTTAATACAGGCACGATTAATTTAATGCTCAAGCACTTGATGGAAAATGGTATTAAAACTGAAGGTGGAGATCGTCTTGGTAAAACCATTATCTTTGCCGTCAATCAAAAACATGCCCAGTTTATTGCTGATCGCTTCAATGAAAACTATCCGCAATATGATGGCAAGTTTGCCCGTGTCATTACACATGCCACTAAGTATCCACAAAGCTTAATTGATGACTTTAGCAAGAAAGATTTACCTGAGCCACAGATTGCGATTTCAGTGGATATGCTCGATACAGGCATTGATGTACCTGAAGTGGTCAACTTAGTATTCTTTAAAGCTGTACGTTCTAAAGTGAAGTTTATGCAGATGATTGGGCGTGGTACACGACTCTGCAAAGAATTGTTTAGCCCTGAAAAAGATAAAAAAGAATTCTTTATTTTCGATTATTGCTCTAACTTTGAATACTTCAATGAAAATCCAGATGGTGCGCCTGTATCGACCACAGAGCCACTCGGACAACGCTTGTTTAAAGCACGTTTAAATATCCTGAATCTGCTCAATGCTAAAGACTATAACACCGAAGAATTGAAAGCTGTACAGCAAGATATGCGTCAGAGTTTACAGACTGAAGTAAAGTCCATGAACAATGAGAATTTCATTGTGAAATCTGAACTTGAGCATGTTGAACATTTCAAAAATGATGATGCTTGGAACAACTTAGATGATCTTGCCATCGGTACGTTACGAGAACACATTTCTAAATTACCAAACCAGCTTGAGCCTGAAACCTTAGAAGCCAAACTGTTTGATATGTTGTGTTATAACCTTGAACTAGCAGTATTAGAAAAGAACAATACAGCAGCTCAAAGCTATGCCAATAAAGTGATTGAAATTGCTTCTAAACTGGAAAGCAAAGAAAATATTCCTGTTGTTGCAGAACAGATTGCGCTAATTCAAGACATTCAAACCGTTGAATACTGGAAAGGCATCACCTTGCCAATGCTCGAAGCGATGCGTAAACGTATTCGCGATTTGGTGAAACTGATTGAAAAATCGACCTCGACCATTGTGTATTCTATGCTCGATGATGAAATTGGACAGATGCAAGCGGTTGATATTCCTGTCGTATCAAGTGGTGTCAATCTTGCACAGTACCGTAAACGTGTAGAAAGCTTTATTAAGGCGAATGAAAATCATATTACGATTGCAAAGTTAAAACGTGGTTTGACTCTTACACCGACTGATTTAAGTGAGCTAGAGCGTTTTGTTTTTGAAGCTCAAGAAGTAGAAAGCCGAGATAAGTTTGAAGAATGTTTTGGTACAGAAAAGTCACTACCATTATTCATTCGCTCTTTGGTGGGGTTGGATCGTCAAGCGGTACAAGAAGCATTCTCAAAGTATCTACAAGGTTCAACGTATAACGAAAAACAGATACGTTTTGTGGAAATGTTAATCGAACATTTAACACAAAATGGTGTATTAGAGGCTGCTCAATTATATGAACCACCGTTTAACCAAATTCACTATGAAGGGATCGATGGTGTGTTTGGTGATGGGGATGCAGACAGTATATTTGGGGTGGTTGAAGCGTTTAATGAAGCGGTGGCTTAAATTTTTGAAGAAGGTAAGAAATGAGTGATTGAGCCTCTAAATAAGAATGTGTAATCATCTAAAATTTTTCTCTGCATGAGAGGGGATTGCTCTATCTAAATCTTCTAAAGATAGACCTCTATTCGTAGCATTTGTTGCCCATACTACAAACTTTTCAGTCAGCAGATTATTTTCATTTTCAAGGCGTTCAATTGTAGCTTCTAGCTTTTCAATTTTTTCTAAAGCTGTTTGTAATCCATAATTGCCAAAACCTTTTGCTATATTTTTATCGGGATTTTCATTCCACCGTCTTTTATCCCAAGCATCTTTGAATTTTGGATGTCTTAATAAAGCAGCTTTTGTATATTTGTGTCCTATATCTAATTCTAGCAATGCTAAAAAGCGAGACCACGTTAATTTTCCAGTCCACCCATCTAAAAGTTTGAGAGCAATTTCTATTCTCTCGTTTGTGAGTCTTGGTGCAGTTGCCATACATTATCCTAATTCAAATAAAATGGGAGAGAACAGTTAATTTTTTAATTCTCGTATTGAATATGCAAAACCGATTTGAGTTTGATGTTGTTCAATTGGATCGGCTAAAGTAAACATCGTATTGTTGGGGATAGAGTCATCCTCTAAAAAAGCTTTAATTTTTTGCCAGCGCTCATATTTGGGTTCGTTTAGTTCAATCCATTTTCTTGCACCTGGATGACCATCTTTTTCTGCTTGTTTGGCATTTAAAAGCGCTTTAGAAAGCAATTCGACTTGTTGATTGGCTTTTGTAAAATGTGCTTCATTTCCTTTCATTACCGAAAACTCACTACAATTTCCGCAATCCTTGTCTTTGGGGCAAGGAGTGAGCGAGTAATCATGTCTACAGATGCCATATTGCGTGATATGAATGGATCCTAATTCAATTTTTAACGCTTCTTCATAGTTAATTGGATTGAGGTGTATAATTTTTTTTATTTTTTCGTCTAAATATCCTGTCTGTGAAATTTTTTGGAATTTATCTTCTATATTAGTGAAAGCCTCAATATAAGCATCTTGAGAGATGTGGTTGTAAACATCATTTTGTTTAATACTTTTCCTGCCAGACCAAAATGCAATAAGTTCCTGTGGTAATGCTTTTAGCTGTGCCAAAGTATTTAGTAAGTGTCTAAACTGATGTGTAGTGATATACATTTTTTGTTTATCACCTTGAGTATTTAGGAACTTATGATTTCTTGTAAAGATTGTATTACCATTTGGATTACTTCCTAATTGTTTGTTAATTTGGCCTAAGTTAATAGGTTCAGGGACATTTTGAAGATTATCTGCATCAGGTTTTAGAATGTTTTTAGGTAATACAAATAATGAATCGTGCCAATATTGTTGAGTAGAGCCATTTAATACAGGAAAAGTCTTCGGAAATTTGGAAATGATAAATTTCTCAAGTTCTTCAAATTGATATAGGTTAACCCAAGAGCTGTCCTTATCGAACATTCTTCCTTTATCAGAGGTTCTTCCAATATTTTTTGAGAAACCATATCTAAAGGCATGGCATCCTTTGATTGAATTTTCTTTTCCTAAAATTTGTGCAACTTCCCAAAGGGTAATGGGTTGATTTCTGAGGTGAGTTAGATGCTCTGGTAGATATAAGTTTTGAGGGTTTTCACTGTACCATTTTGCTGCTATACGTGCAGAAGCTCCAAGTCTAGTTAAATAGTCAATGGATTTTGATGCTATATCATCCCATTCAGGGCCAATGCTAAATTTAGTAATTGGGTCACCACCTTTTGATGGAAGCCATTTTAGTCCCATAATTTCTTGCTCATCTTGGGAAGCGAATGTCTTGCAATCTATAGGTAGTGTTAGTATTTCAGTTCCTCTGCTAGGTGCGAACATGGCTAGGGAAACAAAAGATGTAACGATTTTATCTGAGGTGTGAGTACTTGAGCAGTGTATGTCAGCGAGCGCTATAATCTCTTCTAAATGTGGAAGTTTAGATTTTTTTTGATTGATATGTTCTCTTTGTGTACGGTCACTTCTTATTGGTGCTGTATATTTGATACTAGTAGACCATTGGTAAACTTCTGTATTTAGCCCCTTTGCAATAATAAAATTGTTGATAATATTCTCTAGATTTTTAGCAACAGCCCAAGCATCTTGAAATCTTGATAAAAGATATGCTTCAGCTAAATTTAGAGTTTCAATATTAATTTCAGTCACGCAGATTTCACGGTTTTGTTTATGTAATGCATGCTCTAAGGCTTGGTATGCATAAATAATCCGTCTAGATTCTAGTAGTTTTTTGGCCAACATAATTTCGCAAAACGATGCCTTAACAAAATCTAAGAGCGGCTTTGAAATGGGTTTTTCAACTATCGATTTGATTTTTGAGTCATCAACATAAGATCTGAAATGTACTCTTTGTGATTGATGATTTCTTATCTTGTTTTTTAAAAAGTCTGTAATGTCCCATATAGAATCATCCCAATGATTGTCTTGAAATATAAAGTTATTTTTATACTTTAAAATATATGCATTTAATTTTTTCTTAGCTTCTAGCTTTCTAGAATCATTGAAGTCTATAAATGAATGCATTAGTTATTTGACTCCTCAACGATTGACATAATTTCTTTGACTGCTTCAATAGCTCTAGTGGTAATTTCTTTAATCCTTTCCTCTTGTTCTTTCGCTTGGTCATCCAGTAAAAATTCTAAAAGGCTATTCCATGGAGCATCAGCTAAAGGTTCAAAATAAGGACAAGTCAAACATGAAATAGGGGCATTCTGATAGCATTTTGCTTGTGTGCCACAGGAGCCAATGCTTTTTCCTGCTAAGCGAAAGAAATCGGCAATAGCCGAGTTTTTGAACGTTGCATCATCAAGAGAGGTGATGATTTTTCCTTTGAATGCATGCGCAAAAAAGCTCATTTCCTCTGATAACGCATCTTGTATTGGTTTCTGCAGCTCAGGTAAAGATGCACGATAGTATTTAATACAGCTTAAAGAACGATGTGTAAGTAATCGCGCAACTTCATGGTCTGAAGCACCATTTTTCAAGGCTCTGGTTGCAAGGGTGTATCTAAAGCGATATGCGTTGACAGGAATTTCTCCCTCTAATCTTGAAGAGTAGGTGTCTAAATTTTCAAAAATTACTTTTATTTTCTTACTAATTTCATTGGGGTTTAAACCAAAAAGGGGGGTGTCTATATTTTTATGATTAGAATTGGAAATGTATCTAATAAGGCAATCCGCTAATATTGTTGGAGCTTTTCTTAAAAAAAATCCTTGATCAATTATACCTTCGCCTTTTGCTAATGGCATTTTGATCATGACATCATTTTCAATGATATTTATATCATTGAATTTTAATCTTGAAAGCTGTACAGGCCTTGCACCTGTTGCAATAACAAACCATGCAAGTGTGTAATCGTACTGACTTAATTTTTTTTGGCTAAAAGCCAAGTTTAAATTGTCATGTAGGTTTACAAGCTCTTGTGTAGTAAAAACTCCTTTTTCAGGGTCATTTACAATTAATTTGAAGTATGCAGGGTTTCGTTCTTCCCATTTGTTCGTATTTTTAAAAAAATCTATAAGTTCTTCTGTCATCAAATCTTTATGACGTAGACTTAATTTTCTCAAAAGTGGGATTAGGAAAGGCTGATAGCTAGGATTAATATTATTCAGTGTTTCCAAGCAATTAATATCAAGGTGGCTTTCTTGAAATATATTTGAATTAAACCATTTTTTTAAGGCTCTTGTTGTGGTTGAAACATAAGTTATCGATTTTGTTTGAATCATATCAATAACTAGGTTTGATAATGCGGTGTGTAGTGGATTACCGCTGTCAAAAATATCTAAGTTTAGTGTGAATATTTGATTATCGTGATTGGTAATTTTAAATTTTTGAAAAAGAGGAACTTTTAATAATTGTCCATCTAAACTAATGATTTTCCGTACTGATACCGATGGGCTAAAAAGATCCAAACTATATTGCATTATTTTCTCCTTTGTTTTGAGCAATTGAGTTTGCTAGTAGTTCACCCAATTCATCAGCCTTTTCTCTGATTGATCGTCTGCTATATCTGCTACTCATTTCAGAAATTGAACTCCAACCCATTAGTCTATTTCTTATTTGCTTTTCTAACTCTTGGTTTGGTTTCTGATCTGGTGGAAGGCTATCAATAAGTATATTTAGATTGTCATTCCATGTTCTTCTCATAGTATGAGGTGTAATACATGTTGAAATATTTACTTGTTTTTTTAATGTCCTAAAAATTAAATTGATCGCATCATTGGACAAGTGTTGACCTGTTTCAGTTGTGAATAGATAACCATGTTTTCTATTTTTGAAAGGCACTTTAGATAAATGCCGTGTGATGAATTGATGAAACAGTTCACAGGTATTGGATGAGCATGGAACAGTTCGTTCTTTTGTTTTGGACACACGAATATGGATTTGATGTGTTCTAAAGTCGACATCTTCAATTTTTAAGAATCTAAGCTCACTGCGTCTCATTCCAGTGCCTAAAAGCATCTCATAAATTAGTTGATTACGATGCCTGTTAAAGTTACTTCTAAATGGGTTGTCTGGGTGGGTTGGGTTCATGATTTCGATAATAATATTTTGCTCTGATCGGCTAAGCCCTTCTAGTACGTCTTGATCACCCTTGTTCTTATTTTTTGGTGCAAGGGTATAGAAGTAGTTGAGGCTTTGTTCAAAATTATCAATTTTCTCTTTATTAAAGCGATGCTTCGATCTTTGCAGTAAAAACTTAAAATATTGATGAACAGCTTTAATCCGAAAAGCCCCCTCTGTTGCAGTCGTGGTAGTTTTTTGAATGGAGACCTGGGTGGACATGTAAATTATATTTTCAATTTTTTTGGCAATTTTTTTTGGGGTTAAGGGTTGAGATCCTATTTTTTGTATCAGTAGCTCATTTTGTTTCGTTCTTTTTAATCTTAGAAAAAAAGCTAAATCTTGAAGTTGTTCAATAGTTAAAAACTGAGCATTTAAAATTGTATGTTCCAAGTCAATATTATGAATAGTTGCCCACAGGTGGGCCATGCCAATGCAGTAGAGATTTTTTTCTGTAGTACTAACTTGACGACCTAAAGTTCGAAACTTTGTCATGGCATAAATATTAGGATGAAACAGAGGGATTCTATTTTCATCAATGAGAACAACCATAGGTTGACCATCACTTGCAATAAAGTTCTTTATGCTACGTTTTATCATTAATATATACGTTTTCTAATTGTCATCTACCTTGTATTTTATTAAATACAAAAATATACCCCTTGTAAAGAGCTTAAGTATAAGATTTACAAGGGGTATACTAAAATATTGTATACTATTTAAAGTATATCATCCCTATTGACAAGCCTCACAATCAGGGTTGTCAATTGAACATGCCATTGGCACTGGAGCCGCTTGTGCAAAACCTTCTTCCTCTGCAGGAGCTTCAGGTTTTTGCGCTTCAACCACCGGAGCTGCTGCTACAACAGGCGCCGCAACAGTTGCAGGTTTAACTGCATTCAATGCGCCAGTGTTGATTGTTGATTTCTCGGCAGAAGTCGCACCCAATGCACGCAGGTAATAAGTCGTCTTAAGACCACGTAACCAGGCCATCTTGTAAGTGATGTCCAGTTTCTTACCGTTTGCACCAGCGATGTAAAGGTTAAGAGACTGCGCCTGATCAATCCATTTTTGACGACGTGATGCAGCATCCACGATCCAGCGCGTTTCAACTTCAAACGCAGTCGCGAAGATGGCTTTAAGCTCTTCAGGTATACGAGAAATCTTCTGAACAGAACCTTCGAAATGTTTCAGGTCGTTGACCATTACTGCATCCCAAAGACCACGTTCTTTCAACGCACGTACCAGGTACGGGTTAATCACGGTGAATTCGCCAGACAGGTTTGATTTCACATACAAGTTCTGGAATGTCGGCTCAATAGATTGAGAAACACCACAGATATTTGAAATCGTAGCAGTCGGAGCAATCGCCATCACGTTCGAGTTACGCATACCATCTTTTTGAACTTTGGTACGTAAAGTGTCCCAGTCCAGACGTTGAGTGCGGTCGACTTCGAACATGCGTTCAGGACGAGTTTTCGCAACCAGATCAAGCGAGTCGATTGGCAGGATACCTTGATCCCACAATGAACCCTTGAATGTTTCGTATGTACCACGTTCAACAGCCAAATCGCTAGATGTTGAAATTGCGTAGTACGAAATCACTTCCATCGATTCATCAGCAAACTCAACCGCAGCATCAGAACCATAAGCCAGGTTCATTTCGTATAGTGCATCCTGGAAGCCCATGATACCCATACCAACCGGACGGTGTTTCAGGTTCGAGTTACGTGCTTGTGGAACAGCGTAGTAGTTGATGTCAATCACGTTATCGAGCATACGAACCGCAGTTTTAACTGTACGTGCCAGTTTTTCACGATCAAGTACACCGCCTTTGACGTGTTGTACCAGGTTAATTGAACCTAAGTTACATACCGCAATTTCTTCTTTGCTTGTGTTGAGTGTAATTTCTGTACACAGGTTAGAAGAGTGCACCACACCTACGTGTTGCTGTGGTGAGCGTAAGTTACATACGTCTTTGAATGTGATCCACGGGTGACCAGTTTCAAACAGCATGGACAGCATTTTGCGCCACAAATCTTTTGCACGGATTTTCTTGTGCAGCATATTTGTTTCTTTGGCAATCGCTTCGTAATGTGCATAACGCTCAGCGAATTCTGCACCCGTCAAATCATGTAGATCAGGCGTTTCAGAAGGGGTGAACAGTGTCCATTCTGCATCTTCGAATACACGTTGCATGAACAGGTCAGGAACCCAGTTCGCAGTGTTCATGTCGTGGGTACGACGACGGTCATCACCGGTGTTCTTACGCAGTTCCAAGAATTCTTCGATGTCCAGGTGCCAGGTTTCTAAGTATGCACAAACTGCACCTTTACGCTTACCACCTTGGTTAACCGCAACAGCAGTATCATTCGCCACTTTCAGGAACGGAACTACACCTTGAGATTTACCGTTAGTGCCTTTGATGTATGAGTTCAAGGCACGGACTGGCGTCCAGTCATTACCCAAACCGCCTGCCCATTTAGACAGCATTGCGTTATCACGCATCGCGCCATAAATGTCATACAGGTCATCATCAATGGTTGTTAAATAGCAGCTCGACAATTGTGGACGAAGCGTACCTGAGTTAAACAGGGTAGGCGTCGATGCCATGTAGTCGAAGCTAGACAATAAGTTATAGAACTCAATCGCGCGGTCTTCACGGTTTTCTTCATTGAGCGACAAGCCCATAGAAACACGCATAAAGAACAATTGCGGAAGTTCGAAACGTACGCCATCTGAATGGATGAAGTAACGGTCAAATAAAGTTTGCAGACCCAAGTAAGTAAACTGGTTAGAGCGTTCCGGTTGAATCGCAGCTGCCAGTTTAGCCAGGTCAAAGTTCAGCAATTCTGGAGAAAGCAGCTCAAGCTCAATCCCTTTTTTCAGGTAAGTTTCCAGCGCATCGCCTTCAACTGTATCTACAGGTAGACCCAGGAATTTCAAACCAGTCGCAACCAGGTCATCACGCAATAAACGTGCAGTCACATACGTATAGTTAGGCTCTTGCTCGATACGAGTACGGGTCGCCATCATCATCGTGGTCGAGATGTCTGACTCTTTTACGCCGTTGTACAAGTTTTTCACAGTCTCATCGACAATCGCTTGTACATCAATGCCTTCAAGGCCTTCAGCTGCTTTAGTAACATGCGCAGTTAAAGCACTTAAATCCAGTGGCTTGAGTTTGCCTTCAGCATCGGTAATTTGCAGGGTCGGGTGATGATGTGCACCTAATTGTTTACGTGCTTCAGAACGTTGTTCACGATAAATGACATAAGAGCGTGCAACTTTCTGTTCGCCCGTACGCATTAGCGCAAGTTCAACTTGGTCTTGAATTTCTTCAATATGAATCGTTCCGCCAGAAGGTAAACGACGTTTAAAGGTATTTAATACCATTTCCGTCAGTTGCTCGATACGATCATGGATCCGGCTCGAGTCAGCGCTTTGTTGGCCTTCAACCGCCAAAAACGCTTTACCAATTGCGACAGAAATTTTTTCTGCATCAAAAGCGGCAACATCACCGGTGCGTTTAATCACCTGAAGTTGACCAGGAGTTGAAGTGATTACGCTCATGTTAGCATAGCTCCATTGTCATCTATTTTTATGTTTATGGACCGTTTGAACTGGGCAAAATTCGTGCCACAGTGTTTGAGGAATAAACACAAGACCTAGTGGTTTTAAAATTAATTGAACACAAGATACGGGAAAATTTAGGGTAGATCAATATTGACATTTAGCTAAATATTTTTCTTAAGTTGTGCTTTAGTCCTTGTAAAAATATCGCTATTTTTATTGATTTTTGTATAAGCCTTATCAGGCAAGGCATAGCATAACAAAGTCCAAAGAAAGTGCTTATAGATAACACTGTGGATAACTAAAAAGTGCTGAATCAAGCAGTCATATTTTGTCCATGTAAGAGTTGTGTAAATCGCAAATCAGATCTAAGCCACTGTTTCAAGCATAATTGTCCAAAAAATGCACGATAAAATATTACAAAATGCTATCTTGATGTATCAGTTTGGTGAACGCTATCTTGTTTACAATGTAAACGTGTGTATATTGCAAGCATATTAAAAACGTATCTATTGGATTTCAAAAGGATACGCCTATAGCGTAGATCCACCAAATAAGGGGCAATACATGAGCCAAGAAGAAAAGTTACCCAAGATTTTAATTGTTGAAGATGATGAGCGTCTTGCTCGTTTAACGCAAGAATACCTGATCCGTAACGGACTTGAGGTAGGGGTAGAGCCGGATGGTAATCGTGCCATTCGTCGGATTATTGCTGAACAGCCAGATATGGTAGTGCTGGATGTGATGTTGCCAGGTGCTGATGGCTTGACCATTTGCCGTGAAGTGCGTCCACATTATCATCAACCGATTTTGATGTTGACTGCGCGTACTGAAGATATGGATCAGGTTTTGGGTCTGGAAATGGGTGCAGATGACTATGTCGCTAAACCTGTTCAGCCGCGTGTATTGCTAGCACGTATTCGTGCATTATTGCGTCGTACTGACAAGGTGCCTGAAGATGAAGTGGCACAGCGCATCGAATTTGATGATCTGGTCATCGACAATGGCGGTCGTTCAGTGACCTTAAATGGCGATCTGGTTGATTTTACCAGTGCAGAATATGACCTGTTATGGTTGCTTGCATCGAATGCTGGCCGTATTCTCTCTCGCGAAGATATTTTCGAGCGTTTACGTGGTATCGAATATGATGGTCAAGACCGTTCAATCGATGTGCGTATTTCTCGTATCCGTCCAAAAATCGGTGATGACCCAGAAAATCCGAAGCGTATTAAAACAGTACGTAGTAAAGGTTATCTTTTTGTTAAAGAGACCAATGGTCTTTAAGCAAATGTGGTTTGTTGCTTGAATAAGCAGGATAAATTATAGGTGTTTAAGCACAGTATATTTTTGCGTATATACGCAGGACTCGTCATTCTTGTAGTCTTGGTGGCGGTGTTCGGCTATCTGTTGGTACAGATTATCAACTATCAGCGTGCGCAAGAATATCGCGAATCCCTGACTGATGGTATGGCATATATCATCAGTGAAGGGGTTGCACGCCAGCCAAATCTCCAGCAAAAAATGGATTGGGTTTCTGATGCCTCCGATTTGCTGGAATTGCCCATTCACTATGTAGAAGCCAGCAAGGTCGACATTACCCGTGCTGAAGGGCGCCGTATTGCCGAACGTAAAGCGGTGGTGCGCTGGGATGCCGAGTCCGGTATTGCCTATATTGTGGTAGGGCTGCGCGATGACCCAGGTCATTACCTTTATATTAAGGCTGACAGTATTACTGAACGTCAGATGAAGGCCTTACCAGTCTTTATTTTGGACTACCTGGTCTACTATCCAGGTCAGGAAAAAGAATATCTGGCTCGTATTCAGGATTATTTTTCTTATCCGGTTTCTATCGAAAATGTCCAGAATCTACCTTTAGACTCCGAGCAAATCGGACGTCTGCGTCTGGATCACAGCATCATTTTATACCGACAATTTCAATTATTTCACCGATTCCTGGTTCGACCTCGCAAGTATTGGTCATGGGGCCGGTACCCTTGTTTAACTGGATGCCATTCCAGTTGGCGACCGGTATTACCTTATTAAGCCTGTTTGTGTTGAGTCTGGGTGTTTATGGTCTGCTGGTTCCGATGCAGCGCAAGTTACGTGAAGTCAGCTATGCCTTAAACAAAATGAAATCGGGTAACATGTCATTGCGTCTTCCTGTGGAAGGCAGTGACGAGATGTCTACACTGGCATCTAGCTATAACAATATGTCAGACCATATCCAGCGTTTAATCGAAGCACAGCGTGAGCTGATGCGTGCAGTGTCGCATGAGTTGCGTACACCGGTGGCACGGATCCGTTTTGGTGTGGAAATGATGGCAGATGAAGACGACTACGATTATCGTCTGCAACAGGTGGAGCAGATTGATAAGGACATCGAAGCACTGAATACCTTGATTGATGAGATTATGACCTATGCCAAACTGGAACAGGGCATGCCGTCGATTGAGTTTGAACAGATTGATCTGTATGACGTACTGAATCAGGTGGCACAAGAAACAGAAGCACTGAAAACCCAGAAAATCATTGATTTATATCCAATGCCTGTTGCGATTACGGTAGAGGCAGAGCGTCGCTACCTGCATCGTGTAATTCAGAATCTGGTGGGGAATGCCATCCGTTATTGTGATAATAAAATCTTGATTAGCGGTGGTCTGGACCAAGATGGTCAGGCCTATGTTTGTGTAGAAGATGACGGGCCGGGGATTCCGCAAATAGATCGCGCCCGCATTTTTGAAGCCTTTGCCCGACTGGATGATAGTCGTACCCGTGCTTCGGGTGGTTATGGTTTAGGTTTGTCGATTGTCAGCCGGATTGCATACTGGTTTGGTGGTACGATTCAAGTTGATCAAAGTCCGACCCTGGGTGGTGCGCGTTTTACCATGACTTGGCCGGCACAACGTTATGTCAAGAAGAGTAAGCGCAAGATGCTAGAAAAAAAGCCTGAGGAAGCGAGCGATCATTTAGCTTGATATTGTGTGAATGATTTTAGTCATAAAAAAACGATGCATCGGCATCGTTTTTTTATTGGGAGCGATTTTTATTCCTGAATGGTCGCATCAGGTTCAATGAGTGATTTACCCTCTTTTAAGCTTTGTAGCGCTTCAGGGTTAAAGTCGATCAATAGTTTGGTGTTTTTCGCATCGACATTATAGCGCTGAATCAGTTTCTGGTCGCCTGATAACGTTTCGACTTTATATTCGTCAGCGATATTCATAATGCCATCCAGATTGATGCTGGAAGAGGCGTGATCTTCTTGAAAAAGTGCATGGATGTCACGTAAGTCAAAAGCTGCCTGGCTTATGTTGGGATTTTTTTGGATGTAATTTTCTATATGTCGAACCAGTAATTGAGCAAATAAAAAATAATTAGGTCGATGAGAAAAGCGTAGAGACATGCAAGGACTCCTTATTGTTACTTTATTAATGTCATGATGTGGTTTAGAAATAGAAATAACATATTCTGAATCAGTCCGTTGAGCATGTTGCAAAAAGACACAATTGCCAATCTAAGCTTACCAAGTGGCTGCAGGGGGTAAATCAGCAGTTAAATGTAAAAAATCACATTAAATCTCAAGTTAAATCAAATAGTTTGAAGGGAATAATAGGTGTTAAAATAAGTTTTTATCTGATTTAACTTGGATTCAATAGTGAAAAGGACTATATGTAAATGGGTGGGCGAGAAAAGCAGCTCATCGATCAGTCTATTTTCTGGCAGCGCTATTTATAGAAAAATTAATAGATAATTAAAATTTAATTTAGGAAAACGATTAAAACGAATTCTGAATGATTAAAGTCAAATTAAATGCTGAAATGTCTAAAAAATCATCCCAAAGACTAAGGCTTATAAACTAGCAAGTGAAATCCAAAATCAGGTACAATTGGCGGGATTAATTTTGTGTTTGGTGTATTTGAAGGCCAATACATACATTCTTTGTTAACAAATAGGCCTGCCAGGAGTTATCCCCGCATGAGTGCTATTACTCCATACGAATGGGCAATTATTGCCTTCGTGATCGGCGTTACATTTTTATGCGTCTTTATGCTGACTGTCCCATTACTCCTCGGGGGTAAATCATGGGGCCGTGCCAAGCAGGAGCAGTTTGAGTCAGGTGTAGTTAGCGCAGGTGGAGCTCGTATCCGCTTGTCTGCAAAGTTCTATTTAGTTGCAATTTTCTTCGTGGTGTTTGATTTAGAAGCACTTTATCTATATGCATGGGCGGTTTCTGTTCGTGAAGTAGGTTGGATTGGTTTTGCAACTGCAGCTATCTTTATTTTGGTTTTACTTGTTGGTTTGATTTACGAATTATCGACAGGTGCACTCAATTGGGCACCTTCAGACAGACGTAAAGCCGCAGGTGTTAAAGCTAAAATTGGTTCGCCAAATATGGATCTAGCAGAAATTACGCGCTTCAACTCAATTGAAGAATTGGTAATCGACCCTACAGGTCAAATCCCAGCTCAATCCTCTGGTCGTGTGAAAAGCTCACCGGCTAAATCATCTGATAAGGAGTAAGACGGGATGAAATACACATTAACCCGTGCGAATCCGGATGCTGACCAATATCCACTTCAGGAACGTATTGTTGTAGAAGATCCGTTGCTAGAAGAAGAAGTGAATAAAAATGTATTCATGACTCGCTTAGAGGATGTGGTACATACAGCAGTCAACTGGGGTCGTAAAAACTCAGTTTGGCCATTTAACTTTGGTACATCTTGCTGCTACGTAGAATATGCAACCACCTTGACCGGCGTGCATGACTTGTCACGTTTTGGTGCCGAGGTTATCCGTGCTTCACCGCGTCAGGCAGACTTAATGATTGTAGCGGGTACTTGCTTCGTGAAAATGGCACCAGTAATTCAACGTCTATATGAACAGATGCTGGAACCGAAATGGGTCATTTCAATGGGTGCATGTGCCAACTCAGGTGGTATGTACGATATTTATTCAGTCGTACAAGGTGTGGATAAAATCATCCCGGTCGATGTGTATATTCCAGGTTGCCCACCACGTCCTGAAGCTTTGATTCAGGCATTGATGCTGTTGCAAGACCAGATTCAACTAGAGCGTCGTCCGCTTTCTGCGGTGATCGGTGATGATCTTAAGCCAGTGTATAAGCCAAAGATGATGCCGGAACGTGACCGTAAGAAAGACCAGCGTGTTGCTGTGAAGAACTTACGCTCTATGGATGAAATTAAATAATTTAAACGACAGGTTGTTTTGTTGTGCACCCGCTATGGGTGTAATTGTCGTTTAGATTGACTGAATTTGTATTAAATAGGAAGCCAAGCCAATGGCTGAAATTGACATTGCTATGCCAGAATCAACGCCTGTTGATTCACGCCCAGCATTTGCCATCATTGAAGAACTCAAAACCAAATTTGGTGAGAACTTCTTTGTGCAAACGACTTTCGAGGATTTCCCGACAGTCTGGGTTGAGCGCGCACGTGTACAAGAAGTTTTAATGTTCTTGCGTACAGTGTCACGTCCTTACGTGATGTTGTTCGACCTGTCAGCGGTAGATGAGCGTCTGCGTACGCACCGCGACGGTTTACCTGCGTCTGACTTCACCGTGTTCTATCACCTGTTGTCGCTCGAGCGTAATACTGACATTCGTATTAAAGTTGCCTTAGCTGAAAGCGATTTGAATCTTCCGACGGCAACCAATATTTGGCCAAATGCCAACTGGTACGAACGTGAAGCTTACGATATGTTCGGGATCAATTTCGAAGGGCATCCAATGCTCCGTCGTATCTTGTTGCCAACCTATTGGGAAGGTCATCCGCTACGTAAAGAATATTCTGCGCGTGCGACTGAATATACGCCGTATTTGCAAGATAAAGCCAAACAGGACTACGAACAGGAACATCTTCGTTTCGTCCCTGAAGATTGGGGTATGAAGCGCGGCAATGCCGATGAAGACTTCATGTTCCTGAACTTGGGTCCGAACCATCCATCTGCGCACGGTGCGTTCCGTGTGATCTTGCAGCTGGACGGTGAAGAAGTGAAAGACTGTGTGCCTGACATCGGTTATCACCACCGTGGTGTGGAAAAGATGGCTGAACGTCAAACCTGGCATTCATTCATTCCGTATACAGACCGTGTCGACTACCTCGGTGGTTGTGCGCAAAACATGCCTTACGTGCTTGGCGTAGAGCAAATGGCGGGTATTACGGTACCTGACCGTGCGCAATGTATTCGCGTGATGATGTCTGAACTGTTTCGTATCAATAACCACTTGCTGTTCATTGGTACTGCGATTCAGGATGCCGGCGGTATGACGCCAGTCTTCTACATGTTTGCTGACCGTCAGAAAATCTATGACGCGATTGAAGCGATCACCGGTTACCGTATGCACCCGGCATGGTTCCGTATTGGCGGTACAGCACATGACCTTCCAAACAACTGGCAGCACCTGATCCGTGAAATCCTGGACTGGATGCCGAAACGTTTGAAGGAATACCATACTGCAGCGCTGAAAAACTCGGTGTTTGTGGGTCGTACCCGTAATGTTGCGCAATACGATGCAAAATCTGCATTGGCTTGGGGTGTAACAGGTACAGGTCTACGCGCTACAGGTATCGACTTTGACGTACGTAAATATCGTCCATATAGCGGCTATGAAAATTATGACTTCGAAGTGCCGGTTGAGTACGAAGGCGATGCCTATGCACGTGTTATCGTTCACTACCGTGAAATCGAAGAATCACTGAAAATTATCAAACAATGTTTAGATAATATGCCGTCTGGTGCGTACAAAGCAGATCATCCACTGGCTGTTCCACCACCAAAAGACAAGACATTACAAGATATTGAAACCTTGATTACGCACTTCCTGAGTGTATCTTGGGGTCCTGTAATGCCTGCGGGTGAAGCATCTGTGATGGCGGAAGTGGTGAAAGGCGCGTCGAACTACTACTTGACTTCAGACAAGTCAACCATGAGTTACCGTACCCGTATCCGTACACCAACCTTCACGCATTTACAGCAAATGCCTTCTGTGATTAACGGCAGCTTAATGTCTGACTTAATCATTTATTTAGCGACCATTGATGTCGTAATGGCTGACGTGGATCGCTAAGGGGTAAACGCATTATGATGATTTTGACTGATAAAAAGCCACGTGTGAATGTTGAAGGGATTTTGACTGCGGACGAAATTCACGATATCGAACATCACATGGGGCACTACCCATACCCACGTGCAGCGTGTCTAGATGCGCTGAAGTGTGTACAACGCCGTAATGGCTGGGTAGATGATGCGCAAATGAATGCCATCGCACAAATGCTGAGCATGAGCGTTGCGGACCTTGAAGGTGTGGCAACGTTCTATAACCGTATTTACCGTCAGCCGGTCGGTCGTCACGTAATTTTGTTATGTGATTCGATTGCGTGTTTCTTGATGGGTGCGGAAACTTTGGCAGAAGCATTCCAGCGCGAATTAGGAATCCAGTTTGGTCAAACGACTGCAGATGGTCGTTTCACTTTGCTGCCAATTTGCTGTCTGGGCAACTGTGACAAAGGTCCAACCTTAATGATTGATGAAGACACGCACGGTCTGGTTGAAGTGACTTCGGTGAAACAGCTGTTGGAGAAGTATGTATGAATACTGAACCAAAACCAATTTATGGCGACGGTAACCCGGAAACGCATCCATTAACATGGCGTTTAAGCAAGCAGGCCAACGTACGTAATGCAGATGATTACGAAGCGCTGGAAGGTTATGCAGGCTTTAAAAAAGCCCTGTCTATGTCGCCTAAAGATGTATTAGAAGTGGTTAAGGCAGCGACTGTAAAAGGTCGTGGTGGTGCAGGCTTCCCGGCAGGTATCAAATGGTCTTTGATGGCGCCAAACGACAACTCAGGTCCACGTTACCTGATTTGTAATGCCGATGAGATGGAACCAGGTACCTTTAAAGACCGTTTGTTGATGGAAGATCTTCCGCATCAATTGATCGAAGGGATGCTGATTGCGGGTTATACGCTTGAAGCAACACACGGTTATATCTTTATCCGCGGCGAGTACATCGAAGCTGCTCAGTACTTAAATGAAGCACTTGAGCAAGTTCGTGCCAAAGGTTACTTAGGGGATAACATCCTTGGTACAGGCTGGAACTTCGAGTTACACGTGCATACCGGTGCGGGTCGTTATATCTGCGGTGAAGAAACTGCATTGATTAACTCGCTTGAAGGTCGCCGTGCCAACCCGCGTACTAAACCGCCATTCCCGCAAGTTGCAGGTGCTTGGGGTCGTCCTACGATTGTGAACAACGTAGAGACCTACAACAACTTACCGGCAATCATGCTGCGCGGTCCTGAA
Organism: Acinetobacter lwoffii; assembly: GCA_013530545.1. Classification (GTDB taxonomy): domain Bacteria; phylum Pseudomonadota; class Gammaproteobacteria; order Pseudomonadales; family Moraxellaceae; genus Acinetobacter; species Acinetobacter lwoffii_G. The sequence goes on along the minus strand of SPVA01000045.1, from coordinate 29,873 downwards.
TGGTACATCAACTTATCTGCTGGTAAGTCGAAAGATCCAGGCACCAAGATTTATGGTGCATCAGGTAAAGTGAAATTCCCGGGTCTATGGGAGCTTCCATTTGGTACGACAGCACGTGAAGTGATTGAAGACCATGCTGGTGGTATGCGTGACGGCTTAAAACTGAAAGCATGGTTACCGGGTGGTGCATCGACTGACTTCCTGGCTGCCGAGCATATTGATCTTCCTATGGATGCGGAAAGCATCATGAAAGCAGGTTCGCGTTTAGGAACTTGCTTATTGATGGTGGTAGATGAAACCCAATGTATGGTTTCAGCGACACGTAACCTCGAAGAATTCTTTGCACGCGAATCATGTGGTTTCTGTACGCCTTGCCGTGATGGCTTACCTTGGGCTGTGAAAGCGCTGAAAGCACTGGAAGATGGCACAGGTAAGAAAGAAGATATCGATCACTTACAAGAACTGACTCGTAAGCTTTGGATTGGTAAAACTTTCTGTGCCCACGCACCGGGTGCAATGGAGCCGCTTATGGGCGCACTCAAATATTTCCGTGGCGAATTTGAAGCGAAGGTTGTGAATGCCGCCGCTCAAACCAGCAACGTAGAACAAGCTTAAGGAATTCGACTATGGCTACAATTCATGTCGATGGCAAATCGTATGAAGTCAACGGCTCGGAAAACTTGCTACAAGCATGTTTGAGTCTTGGCATTGATATCCCATACTTTTGTTGGCATCCATCCTTAGGTTCTGTCGGTTCTTGCCGTCAATGTGCCGTGACCCAGTACGCGAATCCAGAAGATACGCGTGGCCGTTTGGTCATGTCATGTATGACGCCTGCATCTGACAATACCTACATCTCGATTGAAGACAAAGAAGCCAAAGATTTCCGTGCTTCGATTGTTGAATTCTTGATGACCAACCACCCGCACGACTGTCCAGTCTGTGAAGAAGGTGGTCACTGTCATTTACAAGATATGACTGTAATGACGCAGCATGACCGTCGTCGCTACCGTTTCACCAAACGTACCCATTACAACCAGGAGCTTGGCTCATTCATTTCGCATGAAATGAACCGTTGTATCGCGTGTTACCGTTGTGTGCGTTACTATAAAGACTACGCAGGTGGTACGGACTTTGGCGTGTATGCCAACGCATCACGTGTGTACTTTGGTCGGCCTGAATCAGGCACTCTAGAGTCTGAATTCTCGGGTAACCTGACAGAAGTCTGTCCAACAGGTGTATTCACAGACAAAACTCATTCGGCTCGCTACAACCGTAAATGGGACATGCAGTATGCGCCAAGCGTATGCCAAGGCTGTTCTTCAGGTTGTAATATCTCTCCGGGTGAACGTTATGGCGAACTTCGCCGCGTAGAAAACCGTTATAATGGTGAAGTCAACCAATACTTCCTATGCGACAAAGGCCGTTTCGGTACAGGTTATGTGAACCGTGAAGACCGTCCGCGTCAACCACAATTTCGTCAAGGTGCAACTGTTGAAACTGTTTCAGTGGATGCAGCACTAGACACGGTCATTGCAAATATCCAGGGCAAAAAAGTATTGGGTATTGGTTCACCGCGTGCATCACTTGAATCAAACTTCGCACTTCGTGAGTTGGTGGGTCAAGAGAACTTCTCAACAGGTCTATCTCAAAAAGAGCAAAACCTGGTTGAATTAGCAGCTTCAATCATGCAAACCGAGGGTGTTTACAACCCGAACATGCGTGAAATTGAAAGCTACGATGCTGTGTTAATTTTGGGTGAAGACCTCACACAAACTGCGCCTCGTATGGCTTTATCTGTTCGCCAGGCTGCGAAAAATAAAGGCAAAGAGATGGCGGCAGAGCGCCGTACCCAAGAATGGTTGGCTGAACCGGTACAACGTATTGCCCAAGATGCGAAATCTCCGATTTATATCCTGGCTGCGACACAAACCCGTTTGTCTGATGTTGCCGAAGGTGAAGTGGTTGCTTCTCCAAACGACATCGCGCGTTTAGGTTTTGCAGTTGCTGCAGCAGTTGCGGGTGAAACGATTCTTGGTTTAGATGACGATGCCAAAGCATTTGCACAAACCATTGCGGACACTTTAAAAGCTGCGAAGAAACCACTGGTCATCTCGGGTACAAGCTTGCAAGATCCTGCCATTATGGAAGCTGCTGCACAAGTTGCACAGAATCTGGGTAATGCAGGTCTGACCTTGACGGTTCCTGAAGTGAACTCGATGGGTATGGCAATCTTCGGTGGTCAAAGCCTGGAGCAAGCTTTTGCTCAGGACTACGACACTGTCGTGATTGTTGAAAATGACCTTTATCGTCGTTTACCAGCAGCACAAGTGGATGCCGCACTTGCAGGCAAAGAAGTGATCGTTCTGGATCACTCTGAAACTGAAACTGTGAAGAAAGCCGACATCATACTTTCTGCCGCTTCGTTTGCTGAAGGTGATGGTACTGTCGTTTCTCAAGAAGGCCGTGCACAACGTTTCTACCAAGTGTATGACCCAAGCTACTACAATCCTGAATTGGCGATCAAGGAATCTTGGCGCTGGTTACACGCTCTGGAAACAGGCGTAAAAGGCAAAGCGATTTCTTGGACTTTACTGGATGATGTGATCGAGTCAGTGGCGAAAAACGTTCCTGCGCTTGAAGGCATTCTGGATGTTGCACCTGATGCGGGCTTCCGTGTTCATGGCTTGAAAGTGGCACGTGAACCACGTCGTTACTCAGGTCGTACTTCAATGCGTTCGCCATTGTCTGTACATGAGCCGAAACAGCCTACAGATAAAGACTCCGCATTAACATTCTCGATGGAAGGTTATGTCGGAGACCAGACTCCATCTCCACTGGTTCCATTTGCATGGTCTGCAGGCTGGAACTCGCCACAAGCTTGGAACAAGTTCCAGGAAACTGTGGGTGGTTCACTGAAAGGTGGTGATTCAGGCGTTCGTTTATTCGACCGTTTGGCAAAACGTCCGGCACGTACATTCGTTGCACCGGCACCTGTTCTGGTCAATGCTGAAAGCTTCCGTCTAGTACCGATGCACCATATTTTTGGTTCAGGTGAATTTACCATCAAAACACCAGCGATGGAAACACGTATTCCTGAAGCGGTATTTGCAGTGGGTGAGCAGGATGCAGCGCGCCTGAATGTTCAAGATGGTCAGACAATCACGGTGAAAGCAGGTGAGACGTCAATCGTTCTTCCAGTTCAAGTGATTGAATATTTACCGACAGGTTATATTGGCTACCCAATCGGTCTGGCACCGACGGTATCTCTTGCAGAGCCTGTTTCAGTCGCGGTAGGAGTGTAATTCATGGAACAAGAATTAATCCGTCAAACGCCGTTGTGGGCTGAAAACTGGCCAATTGCCTATTCAGTCATTCAAGCGATTGTGATCTTGCTGGTTGTAGTACTGATCGCTGCGTTGATGTCTTTTATTGAACGTCGTTTACTCGGCTTGTGGCAAGACCGTTACGGTCCGAACCGTGTTGGTCCGGGCGGTATGTTCCAGATTGTTGCCGACATGCTGAAAATCATGTTCAAGGAAGACTGGACACCAAAATTTGCTGACAAATTGACGTTCCGTATGGCGCCAGCAGTTGCGATGGCAACTGCGGTGCTATCGTTCATGGTTATTCCTGTATCACCTTATTTAGGTGTAGCAGACATGAACATCGGCCTGTTGTTCTTTATGGCAATGGCGGGTATTGCAGTTTATGCAGTCCTGTTCGGTGGCTGGTCATCAAACAACAAATATGCCTTACTGGGCGGTTTACGTTCTGCAGCTCAAACCATTTCGTATGAAGTGTTCTTGGGTATCTCGTTGATGGGTGTGGTGGCAATTGCCGGTTCATTCAACATGCGTGAAATCGTTGAAGCGCAAAAAGATGTCTGGTTTGTGATTCCTCAGTTCCTGGGTTTCCTGATCTTCGTGGTTGCGGGTGTTGCGGTAACGCATCGTCACCCATTTGACCAACCAGAAGCAGAACAAGAACTGGCAGAAGGTTACCATGTCGAATACGGCGGTATGAAGTGGGGGATGTTCTTCGTTGCGGAATACGTCAACGTGGTACTGATCTCTGCATTGATCGTGACTTTATTCTTCGGTGGCTGGCTTGCGCCATTCAACCTTGATATTCCGTTCCTTCCAGCAGCATTCTGGTTCATTATCAAAACAGCATTCTTTGTAATGATGTTTGTACTGGCGCGTGGTTCATTAATGCGTCCACGTTATGACCAGGTGATGAACTTTGGTTGGAAAATTTGCTTGCCATTGGCGTTGGTTAACCTTTTGGTGACTGGTGCTGTGATTCTGATGAATCAGGCCTAAGACAGCAGGGAGAACAAAATGTTTAAATTTCTAGCTGGATTCGGGTCAATCGTTCGTTCGTTGTGGATGGTGTTCAGCCACGCAACACGTAAACGTGACACCATTTTATATCCGGAAGTGCCGGCCGAAGAAATCGTGCCACCACGCTTCCGTGGTCGTATCGTATTGACGCGCGACCCTGATGGCGAAGAACGCTGTGTGGCATGTAACCTGTGTGCGGTTGCCTGTCCGGTAGGCTGTATTTCACTACAAAAAGCAGAACGTGAAGATGGTCGCTGGTATCCGGAATTTTTCCGTATCAACTTCTCGCGTTGTATTTTCTGCGGTATGTGTGAAGAAGCGTGTCCAACCACTGCGATTCAGATGACCCCGGACTTCGAGCTTGGCGAATATGTTCGTCAGGACTTGGTCTATGAAAAAGAACACCTGCTGATTTCTGGTCCTGGTAAATATCCTGACTATAACTTCTACCGTGTAACCGGTATGGCAGTTGCAGGCAAGGACAAAGGTCAAGCACAGCGTGAAAGTGCACCTGTTGATGTACGGAGTCTATTACCATGATGTGGCCATTTTATTTAATGGCCCTCGTGGCCATTGTCTCTACGGTTCGCGTGGTGACTAACGCGAATCCGGTACATGCTTTATTAAGCCTGATCGTGTCATTGCTTGCAGTCGCAGGCATGTTCCTGATTGTCGGTGCACCATTCGCTGGTGCGCTGGAAGTGATCGTTTATGCGGGCGCGATCATGGTGTTGTTCGTGTTCGTGGTGATGATGCTGAACCTGGGTGAGCAGACCGTTGAACAAGAACGCAAATGGTTGACCTCATCGGCTTGGGCTTATCCGGCGTTGATGAGCTTCCTGATCGGTTTGGTACTGGTATGGGTATTAAACTCTGATTACACACAAGCTTCACTGGTAATGGGTACAGAAATGGTGGGCCCGAAAGCAGTGGGTCAAGCACTCTTTACGCAATACTTGTTGTTGGTTGAAGTTGCCGCGATGTTATTGCTTGCTGCCCTGGTAGCTGCATTCCATTTAGGTAAACGTGAACCAGATGCAGAAGAGGAAAAAGAATAATGGGCAACATCCCTTTAGAGCATGGTTTGATCGTTGCATCTATTCTCTTTGCACTGGGTTTTTACGGTGTAATGGTGCGACGCAACCTACTATTTATTTTAATGAGCCTTGAAATCATGATGAACGCTGCTGCTTTAGCGTTCGTCCTGGCGGGCAGTGCATGGGCACAGCCAGATGGTCAGATCATGTTTATCCTGATCCTGACGCTTGCTGCGGCAGAGGCTTGTATTGGTCTTGCGATCGTCCTTCAGTTCTATCATCGCTTCCATCACCTGGATGTGGATGCTGCTAGTGAGATGCGCGGATGAGTTATTTATATCTAACAATTTTATTTCCGCTCATTGGTTTTGTCCTGTTAGCGGCGGGGCGTAACAAGCTTCCGGAATCTGTTGCAGCAATGATTGGTGTCGGTGCAGTCGGTTTATCTGCACTGTTCGCACTGATTGCGGGTATGGACTTTGTGAATAATGGTTCAACTGCAGTTGTGCAACATCTCTGGACCTGGTTCAGTGTTGGCGGTTTTGCTCCGGGCATCAGCTTGCAGCTGGATGGCTTGTCTTTATTGATGCTGGGCATGGTGACAGGCGTGGGTTTCTTAATTCACATCTTTGCATCATGGTACATGCGCGGTGAAGAAGACTTCGCACGTTTCTTCTCTTACTTCAACCTGTTCGTTGCAAGCATGTTATTGCTGGTATTGGGTGACAACCTGGCGTTGTTATTCCTGGGTTGGGAAGGCGTAGGTCTGTGTTCATACCTGCTGATCGGTTATTACTACCAGAACCCTGCAAACGGTCTGGCGGCAATCAAGGCATTTACCGTGACCCGTATCGGTGACGTATTCTTGCTGATTGCCATGTTCCTGATCTTCCAGCAATTCGGTACCTTGAACATTCAGTACATCGTTGAAAATGCAGCGACTGTAATGATGCAAAGTTCATCTTTGACCATCTGGACAGCATTGCTCTTGTTCTTGGGTGCGGCGGGTAAATCTGCACAGATCCCGTTACAAACATGGTTAGCCGATGCGATGGCAGGTCCAACACCTGTTTCTGCATTGATCCATGCTGCAACGATGGTAACAGCGGGTGTTTACCTGTGCTGCCGTCTATTCGCAGTCTTTGAACTTGCACCAGAAGTGATGGTATTTATTTCGATCACAGGTGCGGTGACCTTGCTTGTGGCTGGTTTTGCTGCACTGGTTCAAACCGACATCAAACGTATTCTGGCATACTCAACCATGAGTCAGCTCGGTTATATGTTTATGGCGGTGGGTGCTGAAGCATACCAGGCAGGTCTGTTCCATATGCTGACTCACGCATTCTTCAAGGCATTATTGTTCTTGTCATCTGGTGCGGTGATTCTGGCTTACCATCACGAACAAAACATCTTCAAGATGGGCGGTCTGTTCTACAAGAACAAATTCCTGTTTGCATGTTTCGCGATTGGTGGCGGTGCATTGGCAGCGATTCCATTCCTGACGATTGGTTTCTTCTCCAAAGATGCGATTCTTGCTGCAGTCTGGACGCAAAGTCATATTGCTGGTTTACCAGTGTATAACACGCTGTACTGGGTCGGTGTTGCAGGTGCATTCTTAACGTCTATTTATACATTCCGTTTAATCTGGGTTGTATTCTTCGGCAAAGAAAACACGCCTTATCATGAAATCAAAGGTGCAACTTACTGGGCGCCACTGGCGATTCTTGCTGTACTTTCAACAGGTCTTGCGATCGTACTAAAAGCACCGGTAATGAGTATTCTAGATGCTGCACAAATTCCAGCCTTCATTATTCCTGAAGCGCTTGAAGCAGGTGCACATGGTGCTGAATACATCGCAATTGCTGTTGCTTTAACAGGTCTTGCAGTGGGTGTCGTGCTGTTCGCTTTTGCTTACAATGCAGTCAAACGTTTTGCAGCCACTTCTGTAGGTGCTGGCTTGGTCAATATCTGCCGTAATGCATTAGGTTTCGATACGCTGTATGACATCATTTTCGTGAAGCCATATTTAATGTTCGCGAAGATCTTTGGTCGTGATCCAATTGATGGCCTATGGCTGGTACTTCCTGCACTTGTTAAAGGTGGTCACAGCTTTACAAGTTCACGTCAAACCGGTTCACTGCGTGAATATGCATCTAGTATGGGGCTCGGTGTCGTTGTCCTACTGATGATCTTGATCGTGATTCAGGTCGTGGGGAAATAAAATGGAAGCTCCAAACAATATTATTTTGCCGGCTCTGATCCTCATTCCGTTCATTGCAGGTTTCATATGCTGGTTGGTCGATAAACTCGACCAACACTTGCCGCGTTATATCGCGCTGATCGGTATGCTGGTGACCTTGGTTTTGACCATCGTCCTTTGGCAGACTGGTACTTATAACTATGAATTAGGCGGTGCTGCACCTTCGTGGGCTGCCGAATTCAAATTGCCTTGGATTCAAACTCTGGGCATTAACATTCACTTGGCAGTGGATGGTTTATCACTTCTTATGGTTGGCTTGACTGCACTCCTGGGTGTGCTGGCAGTAGGCTGTTCATGGGGCGAGATTCAAAAGAACGTTGGTTTCTTCCACTTGAACCTTTTATGGTCGTTGGGTGGCGTCATCGGTGTCTTCCTTGCGATTGACCTGTTCCTGTTCTTCTTCTTCTGGGAGATGATGCTGGTACCTATCTACTTCCTGATTGCCCTTTGGGGTCATAAAGGGGCAGAAGGCAAGTCACGTGTTTATGCAGCTAACAAGTTCTTCATTTACACGCAGGTTGCCGGTTTGGTGATGCTGATTGGTATCCTGGGTCTGGTGACTGTAGGCTATACCATGACTGGCGAAATCCGTTTCGACTACAACTATTTATTAGGTGTGGCGAATACGCTTGATGCTCAGGCTCCAGCGGTGGCTTATGCATTCATGATCTGTTTATTCATCGGTTTTGCGGTAAAACTTCCAGTTTTCCCATTACACGGCTGGTTACCAGATGCGCATGCGCAAGCACCAACAGCGGGTTCTGTCGATCTTGCAGGTATCTTGATTAAGACTGCGGCGTACGGTTTATTACGTTTCGTGATTCCGTTCTTCCCGGCAGCATCTGCACAGTTTGCAGACTTCGCAATCATTCTTGGTTTAATCGGTATTTTCTACGGTGCTTGGTGTGCTTTCCGGCAAACCGACATGAAACGCCTGTTGGCTTATACCTCTATTTCACACATGGGCTTCGTTTTACTTGCGATCTACGCAGGTAACATCCTGACCTTCCAGGGTCTGATGATCATGATGTTGGCACATGGTATTTCATCTGCTGCACTGTTCATTATGTGTGGTCAGGTATATGAGCGTGTACATACGCGTGATATGCGTTTGATGGGTGGTATGCGTGGTCAATTCCCGTATCTTGCATTCTTCCTGATGTTCTTCGTTGCGGCGTTGGTGGGTATTCCAGGTCTAGGTAACTTCATTGGTGAGTTCCTGATCCTGATGGGTGCTTATGCGAAATTCCCGGCGTTTACCATTCTTGCGGCAATCAGCTTGGTATTTGCGGGTCTGTACGGTCTGATCCTGATTCACAAAGCCTTGTTTGGTGTACCAAATGAAGCGCAACAGCAGCATTATACAAATCCGTTAAAAGATCTAAATGCACGTGAAATCGCATTATTGTTGATCTGTGCGTTTGGTCTACTTTGGCTTGGTCTATATCCACAAAGCTTCCTTGACGTTTCTAACTCAAGCATGGCGTGGTTAGCGAATAGCTACATTCCAGTTCAAGAAGTGGTTGAAGTTGCTGATCAAGTAACGACTCAACTTGAAAATGTGGAGATCCAATAAGCCATGAACTTCACAATGTCTTTTTCTGAGCTTATGCCTCTAGCACCTGTGATGATCGTGTCGTTAACTGCGATCGTCGTGATGTTGCTGACCGCAATCAAGCGTAACCATAACTTGGTGGCTACCACCACGGTGATTGGTTTAAACCTTGCTGCGTTCTATATCATTTTCGTTTTGTTGGCAGGCGTGTTTGCACCTGCCAACGTGATGAATCTGTTCATCGTAGATCCATTTACGATGCTGTACCAGTTTGTGATCCTGATTGCTGCACTTGCATGTGCAACGCTATCTCACGCGTATATCGAAACCTATAAAGATAACCGTGAAGAGTTATATATCCTGATGCTGACATCCGTTGCGGGTGCCATGCTAATGGTGGCTAGCTCACACTATGCATCATTCTTTATCAGCCTTGAGTTGATGTCGATTCCTGTATATGGCTTGTTGGCATATACACATCAACGTTCTCAATCGCTTGAAGCGGGTGTGAAATATCTAGTGCTTTCAGCAACTGCGTCTGCAATGCTGTTAATGGGTATGGCATATATTTATGCATATACAGGTACTTTAAGTTTCGTTGCTGAACCAGGCAAACTGTTTACTGTATTCAGTCAACCGGCTGTCGTGATTGGTCTGGCATTAATTGTATTTGCAGTCGCATTTAAATTATCGCTGGCACCATTCCACAAATGGACACCAGACGTATACGCTGGTGCACCAGCGCCAATCGCGACTTTCCTTGCGACTGTTGCGAAAGTGGCGATGATTGGTCTGTTTGTTCGTTATGCATTGTCTTCAGGTTTAATCCTAGCAGACAGCTTTGTAACAATTATTTCGATTATTGCGGTTCTGTCTATCCTTGCTGGTAACTTGCTGGCGGTTCGCCAAGTGAACTTGAAACGTATCCTGGCATACTCTTCAATTGCACACTTTGGTTATTTGCTGGTTGCCATCGTCAGTTCACGTAATACGGATTTCTTACAAGTTCAAGGTTTCGCGACTTTTGAAAGTGTAAACGTCTACGTGATTACTTATGTATTAACCACGATCGGTGCGTTCGGTGTTGTTACGCTAATGTCTAGTCCGTATAACAATACGGATGAAGCGGGTAGTCTGGCTGAATACCGTGGTCTGTTCTGGCGCCGTCCAGTATTGACTGCTGTATTGACAGTGATGATGCTGTCTCTTGCAGGTATTCCTTTAACTGCCGGCTTTATCGGTAAGTTCCTGGTGATTAAAACTGCAGTTGCAGGCGAAGCCTGGTTCCTGACTGCCATGGTCATCCTGGGTTCTGGTATCGGTCTGTACTACTACCTACGTGTGATGGTTGTGCTTTACATGACACCACCTGAAACACCACGTCTAGATGCGGTGAATCATTGGGGTCAAAAAGTCGGTGGTATCATGGTACTTCTTGCTGCGCTTGCGGTACTTGTGATCGGTGTCTACCCAGATCCGGTGATTGCAGTGTCTAAATATGCATTCTTTGCCATGTCACCTGAATTGCAACAGTTCATTTTCACTTTGGTTCAAAGTGGTTTTAACTAATATCTGCAAAGATTGACGTTATTACAAAAAAGCCTCCATGATTGGGGGCTTTTTTATTTATACAAATCAATAAAAGCCTTTATAATAGCGGAAATTTATCTTTAACCTTTTAGGTGTTCTCCCGTGGCAATCCATGAAATCCGTCATCCACTCATTCGACATAAGCTTGGTTTACTCCGTCGTGCAGATATCAGTACCAAGAATTTCCGTGAGTTAGCTCAAGAAGTGACCATGCTTCTGACTTATGAAGCAACTAAAGACCTGCCAATGGTTGAACATGACATTGATGGTTGGAATGGCGCTGTTACAGTTGACCGTATCGCGGGTAAAAAAATCACCGTTGTGCCAATTCTACGTGCCGGTATTGGCATGCTCGACGGTTTCCTGAACCTGATTCCAAGTGCAAAAGTATCGGTACTTGGTTTAGAGCGTGATGAAGAAACTCTGGAAGCACGTACCTATTATAAAAAACTGGTTCCAGATGTACAAAACCGTATCGCGATGATCATTGATCCAATGTTGGCGACAGGTTCTTCTTTAGTGGCTGCAATTGATGTACTGAAAGCCAGCGGCTGTAAAGACATTCGTGTGATGGTTCTGGTTGCTGCACCAGAAGGCATTAAGCGCGTAGAAGCTACGCATCCGGATGTCGTGATTTTTACTGCTTCTATCGATAATGGCTTAAATGAAAATGGTTATATCGTTCCAGGTCTTGGCGATGCTGGCGATAAAATCTTTGGTTCAGTTCAAAAAGACTAATTTTTGAATATGATGAAAAAAGGGGCTACTACAGCCTCTTTTTTATATAATGTAGACAGGGCATTTTCAGGATAGGACAATAGCATGAAAGATGAATTGTATCAGGGCAAAATCAAACAGTATGACCCTGCCAAAGGTTTCGGTTTTATTGGCTGCGCTGAGGGAGATGTATTCTTCCATATTTCAGACTTCCCTGCGGCAGAAGGCGAGCCAAAACGCAATGAACGCGTAAAATTTAATGTTGTTGAAAATGGCGATAAGTACAAAGCGATTAAAATTGAACGTGTCGAAGACAACTCAAAGAAAGCTAAAAAAACCAAAGTGGCAACACACAATAAATCAATTACATCGGCATTGTTAAACAACTTCCGCGGTTAATGGATAATCTTCATACTTAAATCGTGTTTAGTCACATTTAAAAAGAGGCTTTCGAGCCTCTTTTTTATAATGCCACCGCTTACATATTCAAAGAGACAAACAACACATAAAAAATCCACCAAACAGCAACAATGCTGAACATTTCCTTTGGCTTAGAATACAAATTAAATGAATTCTATAATGAATTCTATAGAGATAAATGTCATGTTTACGGATGGAAAAATTAAAACTTACGATTCCGAACGTGGTATGGGTACTTTGGAGTTGATAGGGGAAGCTCAAGAGTTAAGTTTCAAGTTGCAGGATTTACCTTCGCCTGAAATTGAGCCACAAATTGGAGAGCGGCTTAAATTTAGAATCATTCCCCAACAAGGCAGCATGACATTAGCCAACATGGTACGTCTGGATATTCAAGTGAAGGATGAATTTGTGCCAGAAGTCGTCGCCTTGCAATCTTTGGCACCCACAGTTCCTGTTCCGGTACGTAATTCACTTTTCTTTAGTCCGACCCTATGGCTGGCATTGGCATCAGCTGTTGGCTTTATGATTTTTGGCGAAGTATAAATAAAAAAGATTTTTTATTACTTTTAACTAGGGATCTATTCTTCCGCCATAAGATGCACTTCTAGTTTTTGTGTTTCTGCTTTAGAGAATTTTACAAAAGCTTTTCAGTCTCTTTTTGATTACAATCATAAAAAATATTAGAGATAAGAGCGAATTATGTTTCAAGAGGGGAAAATCAAAACCTATAACGAAGATCGTGGTTTTGGTTTTATTCAGATCGAGGGGCAATCTAAAGATTTATTTTTTCACGTCAAAGACTTTCCCAATAAAAATATTCCGCCAAGAATTGGGGAAAAATTAAAGTTTTTAATGGTGGAAGATAATGGAAAGTTTAAGGCAAACCATATTGTTCGCTTGGATATTAAGCAAGAAGTGCCTGTTACGCAAAACAATGATCTACATAGAGATATTGAAACCAGAGCTTCTCCACGTTATGAAAGGAAAAAATCATCAACTACATCAAAAATAATCACAATATCAGGACTGGTGATTATTGTGATTCTTGCTGGTCTTGTTTATAACAAATATCAAAGCTACCAAATTCAAAAACAGCAAAAGCTGGAAAGACTGATGGTAGAGCAGCAACGAATTGTCGCTGAGCAGCGAGCAGCGCAAGGTGATCTAGCTATGCAAGGATTATCTGAGCAGGGCAGGAAGAACCTGGAAAATCGCGGCACTGAGTTAAGAAGCCAAAGTAACCCCGTTAATCCGAAAACTTCAGAAACGGCTTCGCCATCTGTATCTCAATTTAAATGCGATGGTCGAGAACACTGTGGTCAGATGGGTTCTTATGAGGAAGCATTATTTTTTATTCGTAACTGTCCGAATACTAAAATGGATGGTGACGGCGATGGGATACCATGTGAAAGTCAGTTTTGATGAATCATAAAAAAGCACCTTAAGGTGCTTTTAATATTTTAGCTTTCACAAAAATTCATAAAGGCTCTTAGACCTGGACCCTGATATTTCTGGCGATGTACCAGCATAAACAGAGGACGAGTCAGTGACCAGAATGGTGTATCTAGAATCACCAGTTGACCTTTTTCACGTAAAGGCTCAATTGCAAGTTTGGAAATACAGGACATGCCAATTCCGCCCGCTACAATTTTTAAAATCGCTTCATTATGACCGAGTGTCAGACGGATATTGGCATCTGGCACATCTTTCAAGATGGCATTGTCAAACACCTCACGGGTACCTGAACCTTCTTCACGCAAAATCCATTCAACAGATTTGAAATCTTCAGCGGTTAGTTCACGGTTCAATTGCGCAAGAGGATGGTCTGGCGCACAGCACACGGCCAGCTCATCATCACGCCAATGGATACATTGTAGCTGTGGTAGATGACAGGAACCTTCAATTAAGGCAAGATCCAGCTGGAACTGATTCACCGCTTCAATCATTTGACGGGTATTACCGACTTGAAGCTGTAAATGTGCTTGCGGCTTGATTTTCAGGAAATCGGCCATCAGGTCAGGAATCAGGTAATCTGAAATCGTCAGGGTTGCACCTAAACGTAAATCGATACTTTGAAGCTCACCTTTAGCGACTTGTTCAAAAGATTCACAGCGGCCTAAAATTTCCAGGGCTTGAGGGAGAAGAAAGCGCCCTAGGTCATTTAGCTGTAAACGTTTGCCTAGACGGTCAAATAGTGGAGCACCCAGACCATCTTCCAGATCTGCTAAAGCCATACTAGCCGCACTTTGTGTAAGCTTGACGGCATCGCTAGCCTTCGTTACGGTACCCTCTTGTGCCACTGCTACAAAAACAGCCAATTGGCGTAAAGTCATGCGCATGAGTAGAGCCTTAACATTTAAAAAATATTAATAAATTATGTTGCCATGCTACCATGAGCATAGTCTTTCATGCCACGTTGAAATCATGTCAATTGAAAAATTTACCCGAGAAAAAGTTTTATCTGTACACCGTTGGACCAATACATTATTTAGTTTTACGATGACACGCCCAGCACATTTCAAATTCACGGCAGGGCAGTTTGCGCGTATTGGTTTACAAGTGGGGGATGAACTGGTGGTTCGTGCCTATTCGGTAGTGTCATCTCCTTTTGATGAAACTCTGGAGTTTTTCTCGATTGTCGTTCCAGAAGGTAAATTTACTTCCAATTTACAGCACCTCAAAGTCGGGGATGTGCTGCATCTGGAAAAAAATCCTTATGGTTATCTGACTCTGGCACGTTATCAATTGCCTTTGCCTAAAGACTTGTGGTTACTGGGTACCGGCACAGGGCTGGCACCGTTTATTTGTATGTTGCAAGACTTTGAAACCTGGAGCAAATACGAAAAAATCAATCTGGTTTATAGTGTGCGCACCCGGGCAGAACTCGCTTATGTAGATCGGATTCAGGAAATCGCCGAGACCTTTGGTGAAGGACATACCGGTTTTAAGTTTATCCCGATTATTACCCGTGAGCCTGATGCACCTTTGCACGACCGTTTACCGATTTTGATTGCCAATGGTGAGCTGGAAAAGGCAGCAGGTATCGCGTTTAATCCGGAAACGACGCATGTCATGCTTTGTGGTAACCCGGATATGGTCGATGATACCAAAGAAGCCTTAAAAGCTCGTGGCCTGACCATGAACCGTCGTGGTGAAGGAAATATTGCGGTCGAGAATTACTGGTAAGGTTGAAGGATTTATGAGCAAAACCCCCTGCTTGAAGGCAATGCGGTTCCTTTAACAGGAGCGGCATTGTGATCTAAGGGATAACGGTTTTTTAACATTTTGACTCTCCGAAGCCTTGTAGGCCTCTCTAAAACAAACTACCTATCCCTGTCTAAGTTCCGACAGCCCAGCCGGATAATGCTCTTGTCCCCAGTGCTGATCGGTCTGGTGAAATAGCCACTCCACAGAATCTGCACCAAGATGTTTACGTGTATTGGTTAGACTAATGCGCGTCAGCAAGTCATAAGAGGCTAACCACTGAGTGCAAATATTGAGTCTTCTTGCTGCTTCATGGATGAGGACATCACGGAAAATCGCCATTCCAAGAACCAGCCAAAGTACCTGATCCGCAGGCAAGCACCGCCTGCGAATAGTCGCGGGACTGCTCAACCTGAGTGTGGACTTGACCCACTCAACGGGGATATTGTGAATAAAAGTACTCAGATTCGAGAGCTTAAACAGATTGTTAAGATCTAAAATATCCTGCTGAAATACCATAAAAAAATCCGATGCCAAACCTGACATCGGATTCTCTAATGAATTCCAAAATGATTCAAATGCTTAAGTAAACAGCATTGCCCATTGCGGAGGTTTTTTCGATTCAAGCTTAATGCACAAACATATCCATTGATTCACGGATTTCCTGAATGGCGGTTTCGACATCGGGACTGAGCCAGGTCGGTTCAAAAAATCCGGCATAGTGCTCAATACGGTCTGCAGGCACCACCAGGCGCACTGGACAGTCTTCTTCCAGTAAACGCCATGGAATAATCGGCACTTCATTATCCAGCCATGCTGTCACATCTCGAATATCGATAATCATCGCATTGACACAGTCCGGAAAAGGCATCACGGAAAATTCTTCGGTACGACGACGGAAATATTCCAGATCCTGCCAGCGAAGCAGGAAGCTTGGCTTGCTAAATTCAATAATTCCAATCAGATGCTGATCACGGCTGTAGTGCAGCGTACATTGATGTGTGACGTCAGTATCAAGATCAAGCGATACACTTTGTTGACGATACGCCATATAACTCGGGTGTATAAATGAGAAGGTGGATAATTATAACGCATTTCATCGCTGAAAGGCAGCGTCTCAACTGTCTTCACTAAAGCCTGCGGAACCGGTATGGCTTATGCATATCTTCAGGGAACAACGATAAAAACAACGAGGTTGCTATGTCAGAGTCAAAAAGTGTGATTGATACCAGTGTGACTGAAACAGCAGTACAAGAAGATTATTTTGCCTTGCGCCAGCTCAAGAAAGGCGCCGTAGGTTGGCTGCTTCTCGTCGGTCTGGGGGTCGCGTATGTGATTTCCGGTGACTTCGCTGGCTGGAATTTTGGTTTGGCACAGGGGGGGTGGGGAGGCATGTTTATTGCGACCATTGTGGTGGCATTCATGTATCTGTGTATGTGTCTGGCCATGTCCGAAATGTCGACCATGCTGCCGACTGCAGGTGGGGGTTACAGTTTTGCTCGTACTGCTTTTGGTCCCTTTGGCGGCTATCTGACCGGGAGTGCCATCCTGATTGAATATGCCATTGCTCCGGCAGCAATTGCCTGTTTCATTGGTGCCTATTGCGAAGCCTTGTTTGGTATTGGCGGCTGGATCATTTATCTGGTGAGCTATCTGGTTTTTATGGGCTTGCATCTGAAAGGTGCAGGTGAAGCACTCAAGATCATGTTTGTGATTACCGCAATTGCTGCGGTTGCCTTGATGGTGTTTATCTTTGGCATGTTGCCTCATTTTAATAGTGCAAACCTGTTTGATATTGCGGTCAGTACGGAAGCGGCGGGTGCAAGCAGTTTCCTGCCATTGGGCTATCTGGGCATCTAGGCAGCAGTGCCTTATGCGATCTGGTTTTTTCTGGCAGTTGAAGGGGTGCCGCTGGCAGCAGAGGAGGCCAAAGAACCAGCCAAATCCTTGCCACGTGGCCTGATTGGTTCCATGCTGATTCTGGCATTCTTTGCGCTAAGTATCTTGTTACTCGGTCCTGGCGCAGCAGGTGCAGATACGCTGAAAGATTCCGGTGCGCCACTGGTTGATGCTTTAGTAGCGGTTTATGGGGCCAATACTTGGATGGCAAGTTTCGTGAATTTTGTCGGGCTGGCGGGTCTGATTGCCAGTTTCTTCTCGATTATCTATGCCTATTCCCGTCAAATTTTTGCGCTCTCACGTGCCGGTTATTTACCGAAAAAATTGTCCTTAACCAACAGCAATCATGCACCTTATTTGGCCATTATTATTCCGGGCATTATCGGATTCCTGCTATCCCTTTCAGGTGAAGGTGATTTGCTGATTCTGATGGCGGTCTTTGGTGCCACCATTTCCTATGTGCTGATGATGATGTCGTACATCAAGCTTAAGTTATCCAGATCAAATCTGGCGCGTCCGTATAAAGCACCTGGTGGTATTGTGACTGCATCAATTGCGCTGGTACTTGCGGCGATTGCCGTAGTGGCTGGCTTTCTGGTCGATCCTAAAGTCTGGTTAATGGCAGCTGCGATTTATGTCGTACTGATTCTCTATTTCCTATTGTATAGCCGTCATCATCTGGTGGCCGGGACACCGGAAGAAGAATTTGCCCGTATCGAGGCAGCAGAAAAGGAATTGAAATAAATTATCTAGCAGGGAGAACACGCTTATGCTGTATCAGATCAATGTGGCCAGTCAGCATTATGTCTTTGAGGATTTAAAAACCTTATTGGCCAAGGCCACCCCTGAACGTTCTGGTGATCAGCTGGCAGGGATTGCGGCCACTGATGCAACCGAGCGTGTTGCTGCACAAATGTGTCTGGCAGAAGTACCATTACAGCAGTTTTTGAAAGAAGCAGTGGTTCCTTATGAAGAGGATGAAATCACCCGCCTGATCATGGATGAACATGATGCTGATGCCTTTTATCCAATCTCGCATTTTACTGTCGGAGATTTTCGTAACTGGCTGCTGAGTGCAGATGCCACCACAGAAAAACTTGCTGCTTTAAAAATGGGCCTGATTCCGGAAATGGTCGCAGCGGTTAGTAAAATCATGCGCAATCAGGATCTGATTCTGGTGGCAAAAAAATGCCGAGTAGTGACTCGGTTCAGAAATACCATCGGGCTGGCAGGGCATCTTTCTACCCGCTTGCAGCCGAACCACCCGACTGATGATCTGATGGGCATTTCAGCTTCGATTCTGGATGGACTAATGTGTGGCAATGGTGATGCCGTGATCGGGATTAATCCGGCCACAGATAATCTGCAGAATTTGACTGAGCTGCTCAAACTGCTCGATCATGTCATTCAGGAATATGAGATTCCGACTCAATCTTGTGTTTTGACCCATATTACTTCTGGCATTCAGCTGGCAAATAAAAATGTTCCGATTGATCTGATGTTCCAGTCCATTGCGGGAACCTAAACAGCCAATACTGGTTTCGGTATCAATCTGGCGCTGCTGCAGGAAGGCTATGAAGCTGCCTTAAGCCTGCAACGCGGCACAGTGGGCCAAAATGTCATGTATTTTGAAACCGGACAGGGCAGTGCCTTATCCAGCAATGGCCATCATGGCGTGGATCAACAGACCCTGGAAGCGCGTGCCTACGCCGTGGCGCGTAAGTTTAATCCCTTGCTGGTCAATACTGTAGTCGGCTTTATCGGGCCAGAATATCTGTATAACGGCAAGCAGATTATCCGGGCCGGGCTGGAAGATCATTTCTGTGGCAAGCTGCTCGGTGTGCCAATGGGCTGTGATATTTGCTACACCAATCATGCCGATGCCGATCAGGATGATATGGATATACTGCTGACCTTGCTTGCCAATGCCGGATTGAATTTTATCATGGGTATTCCCGGTTCAGATGATGTGATGCTGAACTATCAGACGACATCCTTTCATGATGCTCTTTATATTCGACAGTTATTAGGACTGAAACCAGCTCCTGAATTTGACCACTGGCTGGAGCAGCAGGGAATTTTGGCGCAACAGTTTAATCAGTTGCACTGGCCGACCGAATTGCCGAAGCAATTTTCACGTCTGATCTTGTCTTGAAGAAGTGCTATGAAACTAATTGCTGATGTGAAATTTGAGTCTCAATTGCAGGATAATCCCTGGCAGAAGTTAAAAGCCTTTACTGATGCACGGATTGCCTTAGGTCGAACTGGGGGCAGCTTGCCGACTCGACCAAGTCTGGAATTTCAACTGGCGCATGCCCAGGCCAAAGATGCGGTACTGAAGCCACTTGATATCAAAGCCTTAAAATCAGATTTGAGTAAAACCGGACTGCCCATTCTGGAAATTGAAAGCCAAGCTGTGGAAAAGGATCTTTATCTGAAGCGTCCTGATCTGGGGCGTGTTCTTTCAGAGCAGTCCAAAACCAGGTTGCAGCAATACCGAGCCGAACATCAGCAACATTGGGATGTGGTCATTATTTTAGGAGATGGGCTCTCGGCACGTGCCATTGAGGAAAATACGCCACATTTTATTCCAGCGTTGCTAGAGGCATGCAAAGAACAAGGCTGGCAGATTGCCCCCCTTAGTGATTGCCTGTGGCAGTCGTGTGGCACTGGGAGATGAAGTGGCAGAAATTCTACAGGCTAAAATGCTGGTCATGCTGATTGGCGAACGGCCGGGTTTGAGCTCACCGGACAGTATGGGAATTTACTACACTTATAATACTTTTAAAGGCTGTCATGATGCCTTGCGCAACTGTATTTCCAATGTGCGACCTGCGGGCTTGGCTTATCCACTTGCTATCCAGCGACTGGTGGCATTGATGCGTAAATCCTGTGAGTTACAGCTTTCAGGGGTACAGTTGAAAGATGAACACGAAACCCCAGTCGATATGCAACATAGCCCAGCCAAACGGCTATTTTAAAGTAGCATCTAGCAGAGAATTCTGATGGATTAGTGACTTACATCCCGTCACCATCTCACCATGTTTTGTCACAGAAGCCCTATTCACAGCTTGTTATTCTAAAAATCTACTTATGAATAACAAAGAGTGAGGATGGTTATGGTCGATGATTTCAATAAAAAACCACCTTTAAATCATCAGGCAGACGTGACGCAGAAAAAGCGTATCCCTGTTTATATCTTGATTTTGGTCGGTATTTTTTTACTCGCACTACTGTTCTATATGTTTGCTGACATGAATCCAGATGCGAATGATGCTCCTGCAGGACATCCAAATCCGAATGTACAGCCTGCTACCCCAAATAATTCAACTCCAGTCGGTGAGCCTACACAAGGCACCGCCACCATGAATGATGGAACGGAAGCTACAGCAACCGTGGGTGATGGCACAGAAGCAACAGCAACTGCGACTGATGGACAGGCGACTCAATAACTGAAAATACCTGAAAAGCTCTAGTGAACCACTGGGGCTTTTTTGCAATGGATGGTGATGTTTTAAGGTAGTGCCATCTACCTGGCTTGAGTCTGAAAACATCAAATCTAATATGAATCCGGAAGAAGAAGGGGCTGATTGTTTCAGGGAGATGCCCCCGATTTCAGATAAATAGCTTAATAACAAAGAGGGTAGAACAACATGAATGATTATATGAGAAGCCCGCGTGGTGGCTTCGATGCCATGTACTACTGGGATCAGTTCCATCCCATTCTTAGTGCAATTGCCATATTAGTAATTGGCTGGATCATTGCGTTACTGGTCTCGGCAGGCGTTAAAAAGCTCTTGCAGAAACTGGGTACCAATACACATTTAAATACGGCGACAGGTCATCACTCCAATGTGGAGAGCATTATCGCCCGCGTCGTGTTCTGGATTATTCTGATTATTGCCGTGATTGGTGCGCTGAATGTACTTAATCTTACCAGTGTCAGCGGTCCATTCAGTAATATGATCCAGCAATTCCTGTTATTTATCCCGCAGTTACTAGGTGCAATTGCAGTCGGATTCATAGGTTGGATTGTGGCCAATCTGGTCAAGATAGGGTTACAAAAGCTACTGGACCGAACGCAACTCGATGAAAAACTCAGTGCTGAAGTCGGTGTCAGTCCGATTAGTAAAAACATCAGTGAAATTGCTTACTGGTTAATTTTATTGCTGTTCTTGCCAATCGTACTGTCTATTTTGGGTCTCAACGGTCTGTTGTTACCAGTTCAAAATATGCTGACCGATGTCGTAAGCTACTTACCAAACATCTTCATTGCTGCAGTCATCATTTTTGTTGGTTATATCCTGGCGAAAATTGTGCGCGGTATTGTTGAAGGGCTATTAAACAGTCTGAACGTACAACAACATGCTGAAAAAGTAGGCATCTTTAAAAACTCGAATGTTTCCCAGGTGATTGGGTCATTTATCTTCGCCGTGGTGATCATTACCGCACTGATCATTGCATTTGAAGCATTGGGTATCGAGGCCATTTCTCAGCCTGCTACAGCCATGCTGTATGAAATCATGAATGCCATTCCGAATATCATCGCTGCTGCGTTGATTCTGATTCTGGCGTATGTGGTGTCTAAACTGGTAGCACGTCTGGTGGTTGAAGTAGTTGCCGGTACAGGTGTTGATGAAATTCCTGCCAAACTGGATATCCAGCGCTTTTTAGGCACGACTAAACTTTCCAGTGTAGTTGGTTTCCTGATCGTTTTATTCACCATGCTATTTGCGGTGTCTGAAGCAGCGAACCGTCTGGGCTTTGAACAGATCAGTGGTCTGATTGCAATGTTCATCTACTTCGGTGCCAATATCCTGCTCGGTGCGGTGATTCTGGTAATCGGTTTCTGGCTGGCGAATATTGTTGCGAATATCGTACAACGTGGTGAATATAACAGCTCACGCTGGTTAGCCAATCTGGTTCGTGTCCTGATCATGGGACTGGTTGTGGCAATGGGTCTGCGTGCTATGGGTATTGCCGATTCGATTGTTAACTTGGCATTTGGTCTAACTTTGGGTGCTGTAGCAGTGGCATTCGCCTTGGCATTTGGTCTGGGTGGTCGTCAACCTGCAGAGCGTGTACTCACAGATTTGATTGATAAAGCCAAACGAGAAGCCAAAGACCCTAACCCTGTCAAAGAAAAAGCTGAGAACAGCATATTTTCTGGATTAGGTGGCAAGACCACAGGTACAAGTGCAACCGACATGTCAGGTACTACAGGTGCGGCGATGGGTATGAGTTCTACAGATAGCTCAATGAGCCAGTCCTCTGGTGGTTCGCAAACTGCTACAGGCACTAGCGATTCTTCAATCACAACTCCAGGAGCAGGCATCATGCCAAATCAGGATTCAGACAAGAATATGCCTATGGGTACGGATTTATCTCATACTACCCCGGCAATCCTTACCACTGCACCGCAGGATGATGAATCATTGGGTATTGATCCGGTCAATCCGGATGCGGATCAAGCCGTACCAGATTCACTAAAAGTCGATCCGACTCATCCGCCAGTCAATAATCCATTTGGTTCAACTGGAGAAAAAGAGCCGAATGTCGATATTGATCGTTCTATTCAGAAAAAAGATGACCTGAAATAACCTGTTATCTTTAAGCAAAATCGACCACGCTCATGTGGTCGATTTTGTTCAGTCATAAGGAAAAATGAATGAATACCAAAAAACCTAACAAAGTTCTGGCTCCTTTAGTCATTGCAGGAATTACGCTTGGCTTTTTTACCGCTGCCTATCGATTTGTTTTTGTGAAGAGCAGACAGGACGAGCAGTCTGAGCGAGAGCTGGATAAGAAAATACCAGAGACAGACGAATTTAACTGAGGAGTCAATCCTGCTCAGTCACCAGGAATAGAATTTATTTTTTAAAAAGTATAGAATATTCAAGTGAATACTAAAATGATTTTGGTATTTTTCTTGCATTAGAAATATAAAGAAAAGGAGATCAACAAT
Source organism: Acinetobacter lwoffii (assembly GCA_013530545.1). Taxonomy (GTDB): domain Bacteria; phylum Pseudomonadota; class Gammaproteobacteria; order Pseudomonadales; family Moraxellaceae; genus Acinetobacter; species Acinetobacter lwoffii_G. The sequence continues at coordinate 6,880 of SPVA01000045.1, read as the reverse complement.
ATGTGGAAAGCACTACAACATAAATTCATGGCATCTTCAGCAGATGACGTACCGCTATGTCTGCGAGAAGCTCAAAAAATGCAGCTGACGATTGACCGTTTAAAAAATACGGCCAATCTCAACCTGTTTAAAACAGACTATCTGGAATGAGTTAAGTAGCAAACCAGATTATCTATTGATTAAATATATTCCGATGCGGCATGTGCCGATGACCATGCCCATTGGAAATTATAGCCGCCCAAATGTCCGGTTACATCCAGCACTTCACCAATAAAATACAAACCTTTCTGCTTTTTACTTTCCATGGTTTTTGAGGATACTTCCGTGGTGTCTACACCACCCAAAGTCACTTCCGCTGTACGGTAGCCTTCTGTTCCTGAAGGTTTCACTTCAAAGCCATGCAGACGTGCCGCAATCTGTTCCAGCTTGTCATCACTGATATTGCCAATGGCAGTTTCAGCGCTTTCAGTCCAGATGAGACTTTGTAATTCAGCCACCACACTTTTCGGTAAATATTCATTCAGTAATGTACGCAGCAAGACTTTGGGCTGACTTCGTTTTTTCGTTTTAAAGAAATCCAGTAAATCTACACTCGGTAAGAAATCTACCTTAAAGCTCTGCCCGACATTCCAGTAGTTGGAAAGTTGCAGGGAACTTGGCCCACTTAAACCGCGATGGGTAAATAGTAGCGCTTCGGTAAAGCTATTAAGCTCATTCGAGAGTGTTGCTTCTACGGCATTGCCGCTTAAGCGCGTGGTGACTTCTTTAAATCCGTCAGAGAAGGTAAATGGAACCAGTCCGGCACGGGTTGGATAGACGTGATGTCCAAACTGTTTTGCAATCTCATAGCCAATGCCTGAACCGCCAAGCGTAGGAATCGATAAACCACCGGATGCCACGACGACAGATTCAACTTCAAAGTATCCCAGTGAGGTTGCCACCTGAAAACCTTGATCATCGACTGGATTGACTGCTTTCACTTCGCAGCTGGTTTTGATATCGACCAGACCGGTTTTGTCACATTCCGCCAGCAGCATCGACAAGATATCTTTTGCACCATTTAAGGTAAACAGCTGTCCATGTTTGCGCTCTTCATAGGCAATACCGTATTCACATACCAAGCCGATAAAGTCCCAGTTGGTATAACGCGTTAAAGCCGAAATCACAAAATGTAGATTGTGTGAAATATAATTGCTCGGTTCGACTTCCAGATTGGTGAAATTACATTTACCACCGCCCGACATCAGGATTTTTTTGCCAACCTTGTTGGCTTTTTCTACTACCACGACTTTGCGCCCACGTTGCGCAGCCATATACGCCGTCATTAAACCTGAGGCACCGGCACCTATGACTAGAACATCGTATTGCTTGGAAGACATCACACACTCAAGGGAGAAGAAAAGGGAAGCATTATAGACAATTTTATTTCAGCTTTCTCTATTCCAGAAAAATCAGTTCCGTGATTGCAGATTTGCAGCGCATTTTAAACATAAAATATTTGAAAGCTGCTTAAAACTCATGCATAGTTTTTGTACAAACTAAAAACATAATAACAAGGAAAAGCGAATGGCAAGTGCGGAAGATTTAAAACAATATAATCTGATTACATATATTCTTTATATTTTAGGATTTTTTCTTGGTCTTACCCCATTTATTGCGATTGTGATGAATTATATCAAGCGTGATGAAATGCGCGGTACCTGGCTGGAAAGTCATGTCGATTGGCAAATTAAAACCTTCTGGATCAGTTTGCTGGGTTATATCGTCGGTGGCTTATTGACTGTGATCTTGATTGGCTTCCTGATCGTGTTTCTGGTCTTTATCTGGCATATCTACCGCTTGGTCAAAGGGTTAATTGCCTTAAATAACAATCAACCAATTCAAGCTTAGGTTGCTGTAAAACCAAAGGGAATATTACGACCTTGCAGACCACCACTATGAATGACCAGCAGTTTTGATCCAGCCGGAAAATAATTTTTCTCGATCAAATCAAAAATTCCCATCAGCATTTTAGCCGTGTAGATCTGCTCCAGTGGAATTGAAAATTCGGCCTCAAAATCCCGGATAAACTGTACCAAGGCTGCACTAGTTTTGGCATAGCCACCACAGCAATAATCATCGAGAATGTTCCAGTTGGTTTTATTCATTAGTTGGGCGACTTCATCTTTTAAAAATGAACCTTTCAGTGCGGAAAATCCTAAGATCTGTTGATGCGCGTGACTGGCTTCGATCAATCCGCTGATGGTGCCACCGGTGCCTACTGCACAACAAATCACATCAAATTGCGCATCGCTATCTTTTAATATTTCCTGACACCCTTGAATCGCCAAAGCATTGGTTCCACCTTCAGGAATCACATAATGTTCAGGAAATTGTCGAGCGAGTTCGGCCAAATACTCAGGCTGTTGCTTGCGCCGATATTCATCACGACTGACGAAATGCAACTGCATCCCGAATTCTTGGGCGGTGGCTAATGTTGGATTCAATGGTCGATCAGCCAGTTCTTCACCCCGAATCACTCCAACACTCTGAAAACTAAACTGCTGTGCGGCAAATGCAGTAGCAGCAATATGATTGGAATAAGCACCTCCAAAACTCAGAATATGCTGATAACCCTGTCTTTTGGCTTCAAGAAAATTATATTTCAGTTTAAAAAACTTGTTGCCCGAGATTTGTGGATGCACCAGATCCAGACGACGTATTATTAAAGTAATATCGTGAAAATTAATCTGTTGATCTGGAATATTTTGGGCAATGGTTTCAAACATAAAAGTTCGCAAAGTTCATGATAGAGGCATTATAGCGGAAGTGCTAAAAATCAAAGTTTTTCAATAAGCCATTATTCGCTGAAAGCTATAGAATTGGTTGTAGATTGTCACAAATATTCCGCTGATTATTTAAACAACAATGCTAATCTAAACAGAGGAAACCCTGAGGAGGGTAGAATAATGAAAATATTATCCTGTGCTGTGTGGGTCGGCATGCTGCTCAGTCTGTCGGGCTGTGATGATGCGTTGAATAAACCTAAAACAGAAACCCGTACCATGATTATTGGTGGCGTACCTGTATATGAGCAGGATTATCAACTGCTAGACAAGCATTTGAGTGCTCAGGATCAGTTGAAACCTTAAGTAATTGCTATAGTTGAAATTCATGACAAATCCAGAAATTTTTACAGCAAATTGTCAGGTTTTTGCTTAAAATAGCCCTTCAATTTTTAAGTCAGGTTATCTCGTGGAATCATTCTGGATTTTAGGTTCGATTGCTTTTGCCCTGATGTTAGGCGCAATGAGTCCCGGGCCAACTTCTATTTATGTGGCAAAAAATTCAATTGCCATTTCACGTAAACATGGTTTATTTACTGCATTGGGTACTGGTCTCGGTGCAGCGATTTTTGGTCTGCTGGCGGTTCTCGGTTTGCAGGCATTTTTACTGGCTGTACCCTCAGCGTACCTGGCCTTAAAAATTTGTGGTGGTTTATATTTACTTTGGTTGGCGTTTAAAATCATTAAACATGCCAAAGATCCGATCGAAGCGGATACAACCATTAGCAAACAGATGTCTTTACGCCGTGCTTTTACCACTGGTTTAATCACACAGTTGTCCAATCCCAAAATTGCGATTGTGCTGGCCAGTATTTTTACCGCGTTATTGCCCAAAGAAATTCCAACGTATTTTTATTTTGTTTTGCCTGTCTTATGTTTCTTTATTGATGCAGGCTGGTGTTCACTAGTCGCAGTTGCATTATCTGCGGAAAAGCCACGTCGTGTTTATTTGAAGTTTAAGGCTTTGTTTGACCGCGCAGCAGGCGCAGTTATGACGGTACTTGGCTTAAAATTAATTTTTGGTATGAAGTAATTACTTCATCTAGATGCTCTGCTTATAAATAAAAAAAGCCCCTAGTCGTAGAGGCTTTTTTTATGTCTATTAAAAAGTATTTTCTTCCGAATTAGCAGAAATACGATGAATCGACAAGTCTGCACCATTGAACTCTTCTTCCTCAGTCAGGCGAATACCCATCAAAACCTTAAGCAGGCCATACACCAAAAAACCACCCGCCAAAGCAATGACAATCGCCAGCACTGTACCTATGAGTTGTGAAATTAAAGACACTCCTCCCATTCCTCCAAGCCATTGCTGACCGAAGATACCCACAGCTAATCCGCCAAAAGCACCACAAACGCCATGCAAAGGCCAAACCCCCAATACATCATCCACTTTGAGTTTATTTTGGGTATAGGTAAAGAGTTTCACAAAAATAATGCCGGCGCTGATCCCGATAAAAAAAGCACCTAACGGATGAACGACGTCTGATCCTGCACAAATCGCCACCAGACCTGCTAAGGGACCATTATGCAGGAAGCCCGGGTCATCTTTCCCCGCAACTTTGGCTGCTATTGTTCCACCGACCATGGCCATCAAAGAGTTAATAGCGACCAGTCCAGAAATGGCATCCAGCCGCTGCGCGCTCATGACATTGAAGCCGAACCATCCCACAATCAGAATCCATGAACCCAAAGCCAAAAAAGGAATTGATGAAGGAGGATGCGCGGTGATCCGGCCATCATTTTTGTAACGGCCATGACGCGCACCAAGTAGGATTATTGCGGCGAGTGCCATCCAGCCGCCCATTGCATGAACGACAACTGAGCCGGCAAAATCATGAAAACTTGCACCAAATGCATGGGTCAGCCAATCCTGAAAACCAAGGTTGCCATTCCAGATCATACCCTCAAAAAACGGATAGATCAGCGCAACCAGAAATAATGTCGCTAAAGCCTGTGAACGCATTTTGGCACGCTCTGCAATCCCTCCAGAGATAATCGCTGGAATTGCTGCAGCAAAAGTCAACAGGAAAAAACAGCGCATCAGATTGTAGCCATGATCGGCAGACAAGGTTGCAGCATCATGGAAAAAGTGCTGACCGTAGGCAATATAGTAGCCCACTAAAAAATAGGCGATGGCGGAGATGGCAAAGTCGGTTAGAATTTTACTTAGGGCATTGACCTGGTTTTTATGTCGAACTGTTCCAAGCTCTAAAAAAGCAAATCCAGCATGCATGGCAAGCACTAGAACTGCACCGAGAAGAAGAAATAATAAGTCTATATTTTGCATGGTGCGTTCCAATTTAGTGCGCGGGATCACAAAAGAAAATCAGTATATAGAGGCAAATTGATTGTAGAAGAGGGCTAAGCAAGGGAAATTTTGATGAAGAATTTCTTGAAATTGATAAGACTCGATATAAAGCACGTTACTATTTTTTTGCACCAAACTAAGACATGGCGAGAGTTCATAAAATTCAGATTTATATTATATTTTTAGGTGTTTATATTTATCGTAAGAAAAACGGTGCTAAAAAAGCATGCTAAAGGTGCACGTAAAAAGTAAAAGATTTTTAAGAAAAAATTTAAAAATAAACGAAACTATTGCTTTTAAATTTCAAAGCGTCATTCAAGTTTTAAATTTACCAAGTCATAGGGAATCTGGCTGAAGGATATTTAAAATAAATGAAACCCTAAAAAATTAGGGTTTCATGCCTAGATAAAATTATTGAAGTATTCAATTAATCTTTAAAATGTACCGGAATCCATTGATAGCTTTTATTGTCTTTAGAATAAATATGTCCAATCCCCGGAAATGGCAAATGTGGTGCTGCTACCGTCTGACCATTTTTCGCATATTCAGCAAAATATTTTAAGCGGGTTTCGATCGCCTTTTTCGGATCGACATCAAAGTCAACGCCGGTCTGTGGGCGATCAAACTGCAGCGTATGTGAGTGCACAATATCTCCAATAAACACCATCTGCTGACCTTTAGATTTTAAGCTAAAACCAAAATGCCCCGGTGTATGTCCAGCCGAACTGATAACATCGAAAGCATGGATTTTATCGCCAGTTTTAAAGGTTTTAAGCTGATTCTTGGCCTGATAGGGTGCAATGGCTTTCTTGATTTTATTGACTGTGCCCAAAAAACCTGCCTGCTTGGCTTTTGGTAATTTGTCTGCTGTTTTAGGATTCATCCAGAAATCCAGTTCAGTTTGAGACACATAAATATTGGCATTGGGAAAATTGGCCACGCCATTATTGCTGATGCCGCATACATGGTCAGGATGCAAATGCGTGAGCAGGATGGCATTGACCTGTTCAGGTTTATGCCCTGAAGCCTGTAAATTGGAATACACTGAACCTAGGTGTGGACCATTACAGCTTGAAGTTCCGCTATCGACCAGAACCAGTTCTTTGGCTGTATTGACCAGAAAGGCATTCACGGATGTCTGGATGCCTTTGGCCTGATCGACGTAGTATTTTTTCAAGATCTGATCGGCTTGGGCTGCTGGAATATCTTTAAATAAGGCTTTGGACAGATAATTGCTACCATCCAGCAGGGCAGTAATCTGGTAATCTCCGAAGTTATGCTGATAATACCCCGGAACCTGTTTTTGTTGTTGGGTGCTAGAAACGGTTTGTGCATGTGTTTGAGAGATACCCGTCATTGAACCTAAAGCAAGCAGTGACATGACGAGAGAAGAGGTGAAGTATTTCATGGCTATTCTTATGTAATTAAAGTCAATTCTATGTATTAGCACGGATGCCAGCAAAAAAGAATATGAATATATTTACCATTTTTTTAAATAGCAATGCCGATTTGGCATCTGTACTAAAAATTAAGTCTGAATCTGTATATTGATTTTTTGAAAGTAAAGAATTTATTTTTGATGAAAATATTATTATAAATAAAATGCTTAGATACATTTCACTTTTTATGAAAAGCTCGTTAACATGGGGTATTACGAACAAGCTTTGGGTGTCGCGATGAGTTTTTGGAAAAGAAAAAACAATGCCAGCTTTGTATTTTTCATTATTACCTTATATTCACTACT
>SPVA01000075.1 GCA_013530545.1 Acinetobacter lwoffii | reverse complement strand
TTTCAGTTTTTAAATGATAATAGTATTAAAGTCATTCTGGGCGTGGTGGCTTCGAGCAGCTTCGCCATCGCTTTTGGCCAGGAAAAAATCAGTCAGTGGGTGTCACTATCCTCTTCCAGCAATTCTGCCTGTCTGGACCAGTTTTATCGGGATGTGCCGCCTTACTTAATTCGTCCTAGTCTCAAATCAGATACTTATTCATTATGCTTTAATGGATTTAATATGATGTACTCAGGGGTATCAAAAACACCACTGTGGGTGGCGGAAGCACTTACGGTATCACGTTTAAGTCAAAAAAAAATTCCTCGTGAGGACAGTTTCCATGAAGAAACAGCAGTAAAGCCTGAACACCGTGCGACATTGGCAGATTATCGAGGTTCAGGTTATGACCGTGGTCATATGGCGCCGAATGCCGATATGTCTAACAAGGCTGCGCAGTCTGACAGTTTTTCATTGGCCAATATGATACCGCAAGCGCCTAAAAATAATCAGCAGGTCTGGCGTGAGCTGGAAGAGGCCACCCGTGCCATTGTGACTAAGCAGAAACAGGATGTCTATGTGGTGACCGGTCCTGTATTCACCCCAGAGTATCTTAAAAAAACTAATCTCAGTTCTATTAGTCAAGAGCGTACAAACTGTAAAAAACAACAAGAAAAAAATGATAAAGAGAAGCCTGACCAAAAATCTAATGTTAATAAAAAGCTATATAATGATTGTATCGCTCAAATAACACCTAATAGCGAAATTTTAGTCCCTAAATATGTATATAAAGCTCTGTATATTCCAAAAACTGGGGTGAGTGGTGTCTATTATGCCCCTAATGATGATTCTCTTCAGGTAAAAATAGTAAGTATCTGTTATTTAGAAGAAAGGTTAGGTATCAATCTGTTTCCTCAAATAACTGAAGACCAAAAGCGCAATACCTATAAGTTGCCATTGGAAGCATCAGAAGTAAAACCCAATCAGCAAATTTCTTATTCAAGCTGGGATGGTGAAAGTCAGTGTGCCGAAGAGGTTTCTGAAGAAAACCTGCAGGCACTGCAACGTGAGTTTAAGTCTTCCGGTTCAAGCAGCTCGAGCTCCTCTGCGACTGGAGGTATGATAGACAATGAAACCCAAGATATCATTAAGAAGCAGCTGATTGATGCCCTGTTGCAATATATTTTGCAGTTGTTGAAATAGGCTTGCTGAAAAAACCGGGATTCGGGTAGCATCGACATCAGACATTCATGGAAAAATAACAACGACAGGTGAAAAGGATATGTTTAAAGCATTTGAAAATGGTACAGAATCTCATGGGATTCATGATTTAACTGTCGAAAATGATTTGGATCGTGTCAATTTGTACGGTAATTTACAGATTACAAAAGATCAAGAAGGCTTAAAGGTTGCAAAAGTCTTACAGGCTTTATTGAATGACATTGTAAACCATTTGGAAAATACGCCTGATTTACCTGAGAAATTAGAACGTGATGATGAAGATGGAGTGGAAAATCCATTTTATTAGTTTTTGATAGTAATCGCTTAAAAGCTTGATCGAGAAACTCACACATTGATGTGAGTTTTTTTAACAAAGAAACTAATTAGTTGCCTAAAAAATAGAAAAATCATATTATTTTTAATATACTTATTTATAACAAAATGTGCTTTTGTTTTTAAGGTAAATAATATGCAGACATGGCAGCAATGGATTTATCTCAATAAACATAAGATGAAACATCCAGTGGATTTTGAAGAACGATTTGCTATTGAAATTTTAACAAAAATTAAAGAAATCACACCTAATGATGTCATCCCTCAATATCATTTTATTGATTTTGACGGAGGAAATCGTTATATCGATTTTTGTATTAAAAATGAAGAAAAAGGCTATTTTCTTTCTATTGAATTAGATGGTCGAGATAAATTTTTAAACCAAGAATTAACTAAGACTTTAGAACGACAAAATGCTTTAGTGGTTAAAGTCGGCACTTTGGTTCGTTATGCAAATACAACTTGGTTAAATAATCCTAACCGAGTTATTAATGAAATTCAAACAATCCTCTATAGCCAGCAGACCAAGCATATGAAAGCCATCAATTACAAAAAACAGATAGAGGAGAGTTTGGCTAGCTATCAAGAGCAATTAGATCGGGTGTTAAAGCAAAGCCAATCCAATACTCAAGATCAGGAAATAAAACAGCTTAATAGCGTTGTTCAGTCTTTAAAGAAGCAACTTGAGGCACAGAAAGAGCAACCCCAAAATGATCAAACAAATGAGGCATTAAAGAATATTAATCTCATGATGCTGACTTTGATGCAGCAAATGAAAGAGATTCAGGAAAAAAATCAAATATCACAGCCGCCTGATAAGGAACCTCCGATTCCAACACCAGTTCCAGAAATCATTCAAAAATCTTCTCGTATAACGAATACACATATGGCCTTAGTCGGCGTGGTAGTTTTATTGGTCGCAGGAATTAGCACATATGTATTGAAAGAAAAACAGCCAACAGACACTTACCCTGAACCACAATTGTTAACACAGACATTAGAATCTAATTCTTCATCAGATTTACAAGCTTTAAAGCAAGCTGAAACTCAAGAACCATATGTTGAATTAAAAAAAGTTTCTCAAGAGAGTGATCAAAATGAAGCGAGCCATTATGAGTCAGTTGAAACTTTAGCACCGCAATCTATATCTCAAAATGCCTCAGTGGTTCAGTCGAATCAAGCAACACGATATGTTGGTGAATATAAAACTGTTTGTGGTCATGTTGCACAGATTAAAGCATTTTCTAAAGGGACTTACCTGAACTTGGGTGGGGCGTATCCAAGTCAGGATTTAACTGTTGTTGTTTGGTCTAGCGATCAGTATCAAGTGGGTGATATACAAAGATACGCGAATGAGAATATTTGTGTTTCTGGAGAAATCTCTACTTATAAAGGCACGCCACAAATCAAGCTTTCTAGTTCAGATCAGGTCAGCATGTAAATGGGGATCCTTACGATTGTCGGCATTGTTTTTGTATTGATGTGGATAGATCAATACATAAAAGATGAAGATGAAAGGGAAAGAAAAAAGAAAGAGATCGAGGAGCAGAAACGTTTGGAGTTGCTTCGTCAGCAGGAGTTGAAAGCAAGGCAAGAGCAGATTGATTTACAAGTTTATAAGGAAAAATTAAGGCAAAAAATTTTAGAAAATGACAAAGGATTAAGCAAGGATCAAGTGCTGACATGGATTCTAATCATTGTCATTGCTGTACTCATTGTATTTGCAGCTGTGTGGTTTAGTTAAGAGATATGAGAAAGATTAAGATGTTTAAGAAATTAAGTTTGGGTTTAGTGGCGGTATTCGGCAGTTTTTATCTACAAGCATGAGAACCCAAAATTGAGGCATATAAAGCAGCATTTTATATGGGAAAAACCGTAATGGCATGTGGCACATTGGTCGAAACCAAACATCTATCAAATCGCCACTATTTGAATCTAGATAAAAAATATCCTAATCAAACATTAACGATTTTAGTTTGGGATAATGATTACCGATGGTTTGAAGAAAGATTTGGAAAAATTGATACTAAAATTGGTCAACGTTTTTGTGGTCGAGGATTAGTCGAAGAGTATAAAAATAATATTCAAATGCAGATTAAAAATCCTCAATTTCTTCGTTTGATGAAATAAGATTTTCTCTGTGTTGAAAAACCTTAAAATGCTGTTGGCATGTAGTAGCACATTCATCATGATGAGCTACGTGCCATTCACACAAGCTAAAATACTAAAACAAAATGCCTATGGCATTCTTATCTCTCCAAATTTAAGGGTTATAGATGGAGACACTATTCACTTTGCTTCTCAAGGAGAGAAATATCGAATCCGCTTGATGGGGATTGATGCTCCTGAAAAAGACCAAAGATTTGGAACTGAGAGTACACAAGCTCTGGCAAATTGTATTCGACAAGCAAAAAAGGTCCAGATTGAGTGGGTAAAGAAGGATAAATACGATAGATTACTTGCTAAAGTCAGGGCAGATGATACGGATTGTAACCTGTTACAAGTCAAAAAAGGATATGCTTGGCACTATAAGTATTATCAAGATGATCAACCTTTTATAGATCGATATACATATAGCTCAGCAGAACATATCAGCAAGCAATTAAAGCTCGGTTTATGGATGGATGATCACCCCATTGCACCATGGGATTGGCGTAGAAAAATATCAATGGATGCTCCATATGGAACAAAAAAGCCCACCAAAAGGTGAGCTCTTTATTTTCAAGTCAGCGTTTAAGCTTTTTTCTCCAGCAAGCTTTTATAGATCAGCGCACCTAAAATTCCGCCCACGATTGGCGCAAGCCAGAATAACCACAATTGACTCAATGCCGCAGTTTCTGCAAATAACGCCACACCTGTGCTACGTACAGGGTTCACCGAAGTATTGGTGACCGGAATACTGATCAGGTGAATGAGGGTCAGAGCCAGACCAATCGCAATCGGCGCAAAGCCTATAGGCGCATGACGGTCAGTTGCCCCCATAATTACAATCAGAAAGATGGCAGTCAGTACAATCTCGATGATTAATGCAGATCCCAGAGAATACTGAGCGGGTGAGAGTTCGCCAAATCCATTGCTGGCAAAGCCACCGGTTCCGGTGAAGCCCGCCTGACCCTGTACAATCAGATACAGCATCCATCCGGCGATACTTGCTCCAATCAGCTGGGAAAAGATATAGGGAATTAACTCTTTGGCTTCAAAACGGCCACCGACCCACAGACCAAAGCTGACTGCCGGATTAAAGTGTCCACCGGAAATATGACCTAGTTGTTTAGTCCCGGCATTTGATGGATCGGATCAATCTTAAAAAGTTCAGGTTCATCTGTCCACTGTTTGCAGATGAATTCGTAGGGAGTCAGGCCCCTGAGTGTTTTGAGTCTGCGGCCGAAGTTGTATGCAGCAATAAAATCAGCAAGGTGAATGCATAGCTGAGTGTGATCGTCGTAATGGAACCGTTTGACAGTAGCTTCTTTAATCGTTCGGTTCATCCGCTCGACCTGTCCATTGGTCCATGGATGCTTGACCTTGGTAAGACGATGTTCAATGCCACATTCAGTACAAATCCGATCAAAGATGTGCTCAGAGGCGTAGCGATCACAGGTGCGGTTCGTGAACTGGATGCCGTTATCTGTTAGCACCGTATGGATTCTATAGGGCACAGCCTTAACCAGATTGCGCAGGAACTCCGCGGCTGCCATCTTACTGTATTAGCCCCCGTAAAAACGGACAGTTAACTTGCTAATTTTAGCAATCGATACTCCTGAGGAGATTTCATTTTTAGCCCACTATGAGGATGATTGCAATTGTAATCTTCAATCCA
>SPVA01000103.1 GCA_013530545.1 Acinetobacter lwoffii | reverse complement strand
TTAAGCAAACTGGCGTAAGAAACGCACATCGTTTTGGAAGAACATACGTAAGTCATTTACGCCATAACGCAGCATTGCAAAACGTTCAACACCCAGACCAAAAGCAAAGCCTTTGTATTTTTCAGGATCAATGCCTGCAGCTTGCAGCACATTCGGATGCACCATACCGCAGCCCAATACTTCTAACCAGCGACCGCGTTCATCCATAATATCCACTTCCGCACTCGGCTCTGTGAACGGGAAATAAGATGGACGGAAACGTACTTTCAAATCTTTTTCGAAGAATTCGTTCAGCAGGTTAATCAGCAAACCTTTCAGTTCCGCGAAGCTGGTATTTTCAGCCACGTATAAACCTTCGATCTGATGGAACATCGGTGAGTGGGTTTGATCCGAATCACAACGGTAAACACGGCCCGGACACACGATCTGGATTGGTGGTTGCTGGGTTTCCATGGTACGAATCTGTACACCAGACGTATGCGTACGCAGCAAATGGTTCACATCAAAATAGAAGGTATCGTGCATGGCACGCGCCGGGTGATGACCCGGAATGTTCAGTGCTTCAAAGTTGTGGTAGTCATCTTCAACTTCAGGACCTGTTGCAACCGTAAAACCTGCCTTGGTAAAGAACTGGCAAATACGCTCTTGCACCTGGGTCACTGGATGGATACTGCCCACCTGTTGGCCACGACCTGGTAAAGTAATATCAATGGTTTCGCTTGCCAGTTTTTGTTCTAAGGCAGCTTTATGCAATTCTGCCTGACGTGAGGTCAATGCAGCGGTAATAGTTTCACGTACAGCATGGATTTGTGCGCCGAAGACTTTACGTTCTTCGGGATCCATTTTACCAAGCGACTTAGATTGTTCCGCGAGCTGGCTTTTTTTCCCCGTAAATTGCACTCGTACTTGATCAAGTGCAGCAAGGTCTTGAGCTGCTGCAATCGCAGCGAGCGCTTCAGTGGTCAGGGCTTCCAGTGACATAGTAACTCTCAAAGCAACAGGTTAAAAAATATTTTAAAAACCCCACATTCTAACAGTTTTTAGACACTTTGATGAAGATGCGTTTTAAGGAAAATTAGATTGGCATGATTAAATATAAAAAGTATAAGATAAACACAATATCAATCAGATCAAATCACTATGGCACTCGATCAAATTTGGAAACAGCAACTGACCCTCGTCACTTACGGCAATGAGTATTTGACTCAGGACCTGAGTTTCAATCGTTGGATTCAACATTCCATTTTTAATCAGCATCAGTTTGCCTTTCGGGATCTGATGTCACAACATCTGCTGGCCCAGCATTTCCAGATCTGGCTGGAAGGCTTGAAAAAACAAGGTGTGCGTCGCCTTAGCTTGCATCGCTCTGATTTACTGGTTGATGAAAAAAATCCGAATGCCAATGTTGAGCTATTACCACTGGCACATTTTATTGTCAGTCATGGTGCTAAAACCAAAACTGCCTGGATCATCGGCAAGGAACTGCCTGAATGGTACAGCGCAGACAATGATTACGAAGCACCTAAATCACAGCAATCCCCTTTACGCCATGAAACATTCTGGTGTTATGAGCTAAATCCTAAACTGGCCAAGCGCATTGATGTCGATCTGGAAGCCCCAAACTGGGATGATATTCAGGCCTATACCGATCATGAACTGTTTGAAAGTAGCCTTGCCCAAGATTTTACCGAACCTGCATATACCAATTTGCCTTATTACGGCACCATGCCTGCCATTCAAGCCGATAGCGAAAGTCATTTGGCCTTAATTCCCACTGACTATTCAGCGGATTATGCTCACCAGACTTTGTACCGCCTAGACGCCTTAAATGACTTTATTCAAACGAAAATCCAGCATCCCTATCGTGCAGATGGCGAAGTACTCAGCCCGGAGCAGCAACTTAACCTGCGACATTTTTCGCAAAAAATTGATGATTTAAGTGCTAAATTCATCAGCAAAGTCGCCAATCACTATAAAACTGCACAGCTAACACCAAAAGTTGCACCTGACCCATTTGTCGGTATGAGTACCGAAGACCGCTCACCAAAAATTTCTAAAGCAGAAAAACCTCAGGACCCAGGCAAATCCAGTTCATCTGCAAATGTGCTGACCTTAATTGTGATCACTGTGATTATCTGTCTGATTGGCTACTATTTCGGCCTTTAACATTTTGCCAGAAAAGCTTGAACATCACGGGCAGAATTCAATGGATATTTTGATATTCATGAGCAGGCATCAACTTGAAATAATGCTGACGATTTTGTGATGGTTTTCATCATCCATCAGATGATGGAATCACGACTGAGTATCTGTCTTAAAATTTCAGCATTATTTGAATGAGCCGAAGCTGTCATTTGCTGATCGGCCGGAAATGCTCTCTTAATTGACCGGTGGAGATATTGAGATAAAAAGATAAATCAGCCATACATTTCTAAGGGCTGATTTATTTTCTATCGTCTTTTCCCAGGTTTTAGATTTTTCTACGTTGAGCCAGCTGGGCCAGAGTATTCAAAAATTAAATGTCCCACTGATAACATAAGTCTTTAAGATTCTCGCCCAGATCGCTGGCATCTCCTTCACTGACAAAATAGGCGCCGGTCTTTTCATAAAAATAACGACTGGAATTCAGGTTCAATACGCTGCACTGCATATACTGGTAGGATTTTTCTCGACTTAAACCCAGACCCAATTGAACCAAATCACGTCCAATGCCGCGACCTTGAATATTTTGAAGCAAATAAAGTGCTCTCAATTCACTAATTGGTGCATCCACTGGAAAATTAAAGGCAGCAAATCCGAGCACCTGAGCATTTTCTTCATAGACAAATACCTGTCGATTTTCCTGTTCAAGCACAGAACGCTACAAGGCAGCTCTTTGTTCTACACACAATGCATCTAAAATTTCTTGTTTGATGATGTTTTTATAGCTTTCACGCCAGCTTTGTACGTGCACTTGGGCAATCGGCAGGACATCCTGTTGAGTGGCAAGTCGAATCATTATTTTTAAGCCTTATTTTTGATTATGCAGTTTAACAATGACTAAAAAATATAGGATTTACAATATTGATTTTTAAATAATATTTAAAATGACTACTTTTATTTAAGCATAAAAAAGACCACCAAATGGCGGTCTTTTTTCAAGTCATAAAGACTTATGCAGCCAATGCATCTTTAGCTTTAGAAGCTAAAGCAGCAAACGCAACTGCGTCATGCATAGCGATGTCAGCAAGTACGCGACGGTCGATAATCACTTGAGCTTTTTTCAAGCCAGCGATCATACGGCTGTACGACAAACCATTTTGACGAGCACCAGCGTTGATACGTGCAATCCACAAAGCGCGGAATTGACGTTTCTTCTGACGACGGTCACGGTAAGCATATTGACCAGCTTTGATTACCGCCTGGAACGCTACGCGGTAAACGCGTGAACGAGCACCATAGTAACCTTTAGCGCGAGCAAGAATTTTTTTGTGACGGCGATGAGCCTGTACACCACGTTTTACACGAGCCATTTATAATCTCCTTAGATGTACGGGCACATACGACGAACTGAAGCAACGTCACTTACGTGAACCATTACACAGCCGCGCAATTGACGAATACGCTTAGCAGATTTTTTGGTCAAAATGTGGCGTTTGAACGCTTGTTTACGCTTAAAACCGTTAGCAGTCGCTTTAAAGCGTTTAGCTGCACCACGGCGAGTTTTCATCTTAGGCATAACAACCTCTTTTGAACACCTGTTCGGCTCGTTTGCACCATTACAAAACGACCTGCAGGTAAGGGAGCGAGTATTCTAAAGCATCTTTGTTTAAAACAAAAGCATCTTCACCCAATAAGCGAATTTAAAGAATGATTTCGCTCTGAAATAATATCCAAGACTGGATCAGGAAAATTATTTTCAAGTTTAGAACATGGCAAAGGCCGCATAGACAAACAGATAACGTCCAATTTTAGCGATGCTGACCATCAGCAGAAAACGGACGAGGTTTTCTTTTAATAGTCCCGCAATCAGGGTAATCGGATCACCAATGATAGGCACCCAGCTCAGCAGTAAAGACCAGTAACCATATTTCTGATAGGTCTTTTGCGCCTTGAGCATCTTATCTGCTGAAACCGGAAACCACTTTTTATTTTTATAATGCTCAATCTTGAGTCCCAGATACCAGTTCACACAAGAACCCAGTATATTCCCCAAACTGGCCACCGCAATTAACAGTACCTCACTCTGCTCACCCTGCACTAAAAGCCCCAGTAGCACAGCTTCAGACTGTAAAGGCAGTAAGGTCGCTGCACCAAAGGCAGATAGAAACAGTAAAAACAGGCTCATTACAGCATTAACGGCTCAAGCCCATTTTTTTCTTGGCTTTACTATATTCCCAACTGGACCAAACGACTGCAGTCACCATCGCCATGATCCGCGCCCATTTATACTGCTCATTGAGCGGTGCAATTGCAGCACGTAAAATCTGCTGATCTTTGGTATTTAGGGCAGCAATCACCTGATCGATATGCACAATTTCAGCAACATACAGCACTAAACATGCAGCAATGCCGAAAAGAATGCTCCAGTAAATTCGGGTATTACTTTCAACAATCTTGGTAAAGTTCAGAAGAAAATCGTTCATATATCCATCCAATAAAAAACCACCGTAAGGGTGGCTTTATTTGCTTAAGGCTATTTTAGCATAAAGGCAGATGCTTAACTGACCTGTATCGCCAGCGCTTTCTGAACCGCAGGACGAGCATTCAAACGATCGATATATTTGGAAACTTCAGGATAATCTTCCAGAGTGATCTGTTGCCAGTCATGCCGTAATAACCAAGGGAAAATGGCCATATCTGCAATCGAGTATTCGCCAGCCACATACTCCTGCCCGACCAGCTGTTTATTCAACACCCCATATAAACGCTTGCTTTCATTGACATAGCGCTCTGTGGCATAAGCAATCCGCTCAGGTGCAAAACGGCTAAAGTGATGATTTTGCCCGAGCATCGGCCCCAAACCGCCCATTTGCCACATCAGCCACTGTTCGACCTGAATACGCTTCACTTCATCGGCTGGATAAAACAGACTTGTTTTGCGACCCAGATATTGCAAGATCGCACCTGACTCAAAAATTGAAATGGCGCGGCCATGTGGCCCATCCTGATCAACAATTGCCGGGATTTTATTATTGGGAGAAATAGCCAGAAAATCGGACTGGAACTGGTCATTTTCCAGAATATTGATGGGAATAATTTGATATTCCAGCCCCATTTCTTCTAGAGCAATACTAATTTTATGGCCGTTGGGGGTGCCCCAATAATATAAATCGATCATT
The DNA here is from genome assembly GCA_013530545.1 of Acinetobacter lwoffii. Classification (GTDB taxonomy): domain Bacteria; phylum Pseudomonadota; class Gammaproteobacteria; order Pseudomonadales; family Moraxellaceae; genus Acinetobacter; species Acinetobacter lwoffii_G. Next base: position 77,727 of record SPVA01000103.1, on the reverse strand, counting down.
TTCTTTTAATACTCCCTGCACTTTTGCTGTGCGATGATGTACTCAACATAGAGGATTTAGAAAGAAACAACAAGTCTGCATTTAAAAATTATTTTTCAATAAATATCAAAATGTTATTAAAAAATTATATAATTTTTTATTTTTAATCTTGAAAATTTCAACCCCAAACACATATTTATTTCTGCATAAGGATTGCGTCAATCTTATGCCCTGTCGATGTCTGACATGACAGATCTTATTTTCTTGTTTTTATAACTTTGCTTAAGTGAGAAGGTTCTAATTATGAGTAACTTAAATCTTCATCCATTATTTCGTCGTAGTATTGGTTTTGATCGCTTGAATGACTTTATTGATTACGCCATGCAAAGCGATGCGCCAAATTATCCACCGTATAATATCGAAAAGCATGGTGAGAATAATTACCGTATCGTGGTGGCAACTGCGGGTTTTCGTCAGGAAGAACTCGACATTCGTCTGGAAAATAAGTTGCTGACCATCCTAGGCAAGCCTGAAAACCAGAGCAATGACAGTATTGAATTCCTGTACAAAGGCATTGCGCGACGTGCATTTAAATTGTCTTTACGTCTGGATGAATATATTGAGGTACAACAGGCAGACTATGAAAATGGTTTATTGATCATCGACTTGCAGCGCATTATTCCAGAAGAAAAATTGCCACGTCAAATCCCGATTGGCAATAAACTGCTCATTGCAAACGATGAAAAATCAGTGGAATAAGCTTGATTAAGTACGCAAAGGAAGGTCCGAAAGGGCCTTTCTTTTTGGCTAGAGATTACCTAAGCTCATTAAGGCAATACGCTTTCTGATCATAAAAATAAACCATGAATGTGCCAGAAAACATCCTGTTTCATCAAGCTAGCCCGATCATGCGCACTACGGGATATTTGCTGTTTTGTTATCCGGTCGGAATATTCAGCATTTTTTATTTCAGCAGTGTGCGTAGCAATTCCAGTTTTTTCCAAGGACTATTATTTTTATGGCAGGAGTCTCCTGACTTTTATATTTATATTGGCGGCTTTCTTGGTCTTTCGCTGCTTATGCTGGGAACTAAACTGAAAATCACCTCACAAGCTATTTATTATACTTTGGCCGGTTTCCGCATCAGCCTGTGCTTAAAACGACATTCGGTACAGTATAGCTTTCTGAATCCACGCTATGCTTCTCTCAAAGCACATCTCAAAAGCTGGCTCTATAACATGCCAGCGCATGTGATTAGTCAACGTGATGGCACTTTGGATTTTAAATTGCATCAATCCGGTCTAATAAATCAAATTTGTCTTGGATTTTTCCGGATTCAGCTGTCGATGTTTTCCCGCCCGCAAGCTCAACAGATTATGCAGGCCATACAAAGTGCCTGGAACTTTAGAGCATAAAAAAAGCCCTGCATATGCAGGGCTTTTTTCGCTTAATGAGTGCTTACTTTTTCTTTTTAGGACCAAGTAGCATACCCATTTGACGGCCTTCCATTTTCGGCATCTGCTCAACAGTACCGAATTCAGCCACGTCAGCTTCAATTTTTTGCAATTGAGCTAGACCCAACTGTTGGTGCGCCATTTCACGACCACGGAAACGAAGCGTGATTTTCACCTTGTTACCTTCTTCAAGGAACTTGATGATTGCACGTAGTTTTACGTTGTAATCACCAACATCAGTACCCGGGCGTAGCTTGATTTCTTTCACCTGGACTTGATGTTGTTTTTTCTTCGCTTCTTTCTGCTTTTGCTTAAGATCAAACAAATGCTTGTTGAAGTCCATGATCTTACATACTGGTGGCTCAGCGTTTGCTACGATCTCAACAAGATCAAGTTCAACACTTTCTGCTGCGCGTAGGGCGTCAGCTAAGCTTACAATCCCTTTCTGCTCACCATTTTCGTCTACAAGACGGACTTCTTTCGCACGAATTTCATCATTCAAGGCAGGACGGTTTGATTTGTTACCGCCCTGTTGATTACGGTCAGGCTGTTTAATCGCTGTTACTCCACAATGTACCGGCCGCGTTCGGCTACGGCTGCTTTTACTAGGTCAACGAAAGCATCGATTGACATAGTACCCAAATTTGTTCCTGAGCGGGTCCGCACGTTTACGGTACCTTCCTCTACTTCACGGTCCCCAAGTACCAGTAAGTAAGGAATACGCTCTAATGTACGTTCACGAATCTTAAAGCCGATTTTCTCATTTCTCAAGTCAGAAATTGCACGGATACCGTTTTCTTTAAGTTTTGCGACGACTGACTCACATGCCTCAGCTTGAGAATCGGTAATGTTCATTACACATGCTTGCATTGGTGCCAACCAAGGTGGCATGAAGCCTGCGTAGTGTTCGATCAGTATACCAATAAAACGCTCGAAACTGCCAAGAATTGCACGATGTAACATTACTGGCTGATCGCGGTCATTATCTTCAGTGACATAAGACGCATCTAAACGTTCTGGCAAGTTAAAGTCACACTGAATGGTACCACACTGCCAGACACGACCTAAGCAGTCTTTCAGAGAGAATTCAATCTTCGGACCGTAGAATGCGCCCTCACCTGGTTGAAGCTCCCACTCAAGACCCGCAGCATCTAAAGCATCTGCCAAAGATTTTTCTGCCATATCCCAAAGCTTGTCATCACCCACACGTTTTTCAGGACGCGTCGACAACTTCATTTGTACTTCTTCAAAGCCAAAATCTTTGTATACATCCAGTGTCAATTTGATAAAGTCTGCAACTTCAGGACCAATCTGCTCTTTGGTACAGAAAATATGCGCGTCATCTTGGGTAAAGCCACGTACACGCATAATGCCGTGTAAAGAACCTGATGGTTCGTTACGGTGACATGAACCGAATTCTGCTAAACGTACAGGAAGATCACGGTATGACTTCAAGCCTTGATTGAACACTTGTACGTGACAAGGACAGTTCATTGGCTTCACCGCATAGTTACGGTTTTCAGAATGCGTGGTGAACATATTGTCTGCATAGTTAGCAGCATGTCCTGATTTTTCCCACAGCGTGAAATCAACCACTTGCGGTGTACGGATTTCTTCATAACCGTTGTCTTGCTGAACTTTACGCATGTACTGTTCAAGAACCTGGTAAATGGTCCAGCCGTTCGGATGCCAGAACACCATACCTGGTGCTTCTTCTTGCATATGGAACAAGTCTAGCGCTTTACCGATTTTACGGTGATCGCGTTTTTCAGCTTCTTCAATACGTTTTACATAGGCAGCAAGCTGTTTTTTGTCTGCCCACGCTGTACCGTAAATACGTTGTAGCTGTTCGTTTTTCGCGTCACCGCGCCAGTAAGCACCAGAGATTTTAGTCAACTTGAACGATTTGAGGAATTTGGTATTTGGTACATGCGGACCACGGCACATATCCAAATAATCCTGATGGTAGTACAAGCCCATTTGTGTTTCTTCAGGCATGTCTGCGATCAGGCGCAATTTGTATTCTTCGCCACGCGCAGTGAATTCAGCAATGACTTCATCACGCGGCGTCATTTTTTTCACAACATCATAGTCTTGATCGATGAGCTTTTTCATACGCTCTTCAATCGCTGCCATGTCGTCTAAAGTAAACGGACGTGGCATCCAGATGTCATAGTAGAAACCTTCTTCAATGACCGGACCAATAACCATCTTCGCTTCTGGGAACAGTTGCTTCACTGCGTGACCGACCAAATGCGCGCAAGAATGGCGAATGATCTCGACACCGGCTTCGTCTTTCGGCGTAATAATTTGTAGTGTTGCATCTTCAGTGATGAGATCAGACGCATCCACTAAACGATCGTTAACACGACCCGCAACGGTATTTTTTGCAAGACCAGGACCAATGCTCAGAGCAACGTCCATCACAGATACGGCGTGATCAAACTGTTTTTGATCGCCATTTGGCAAAGTGATAATTGGCATAAGAAATCCTTAAGGAGTGATGCCCCGTACCATGGAGCATATCACCGCGAGATTATGATCGAGGCACAGCCTCAAAAGATAAAAACGGTGGATAAATAAAATCGATTCGAATTTTACACGGCTTGGCCGCATGATTAAACCTTTTCCCAATAAAAATAAGATTTACCACCAAATCTATGGCTGATCTTTAAAGGCTTAGGCTCATTTTTCAGTTCAAAATCTCGTTATTCCCGGAACGTCTGCCACTGGATAAACTTTCCCTCTACATAAACATACAGCTGGGCAAATTGTGGGATCAGCGCTTCACTTTGTGTCGGTCTTAAAAACACATAATCATCGACATGAATATCGCACTGCATGGGCACCTGAAGCATTTCCTGATTGCTGCTGCGGCCATACAATATATGCGGTCGGCTTTTTTCAGGATAAATATAATCTGCTCGCCAATAGCCTCCGTAAATAAATATGGCTTTATCTTGATGTGGAAGATGATTTAGTAGTTCCAAACCGGGAATCTGGCTATAGGGCAACACTTTTAAAATGGGCGCAGCAATCCAGAGTGCACACTTTAAAGCGGATAAATTTTCCAGATCAAAATCACTCGGCTTAAGCAGCATCGAACCAAAAGCCAGATCATTGCAGATACTTTGCTGACAATGCTGCATAAAGGTTGGACTGCCACCGCCATTAAAACACAGACCTTCATGCCATAAATCCGGGAATTGCTGCTGCAAAATAGTTTTGTATTGTTGATACATCTGCTGCGATTGCTGATAACTTTTGTCGGGACTTTTCAAAATTTTAGGCAGTTTCGCCACATGTGCATCATAGCCCATTAGACCCGAGAATTTGATATAAGCCGCGTTGTCCTGAATCAGCTCCATTAAGGCTATAAATTGCTGCTGCGTTTGTACGCCGCCACGATGCAGCCCTACATCAATTTCAATATTGACATTCAGGCAGGTATTCAAGCTTTGCGCGAGTTGCAGATATTGTTTTAATCGTTCCACATCATCAATTAGCCATTGAATAATTACTTGATCATTGGCTTTATTTTGATCAGACAAAGTTTGATAAAAATGTTTGACTGCCTGAATCGGCATCGGTTTACCCAACAAGATATCGGCTTGCTGAAATGTCCCTATAATCTCCAGCAGATGCGGCAGATGAAAGACCATAAAGCGCTGGGTATTTAGTTTTTCACTGGCCAGTTTGAGTAGCTGAATGCTGGCTAAAGACTTCACTACCAGACGTGGTTTTAACTTCGCAGGCAATTTTGACTGTACATAGTCCAAATTACGTTGATAGGTTTTTAAATCTAAAATCAGTTGCGGTGTGCCAGTGCCCTGCCGTTTTAATTCCTGCGTCAGTTGCTGAAAATAATTTGATTGCATCGCCCTCTCCTCATTTCCCAGATAAAAACAATTCTTTTAAATATGGATTCAGCCATTTTTGCTGTGGATCCAATTGCTGACGTAGCACCATGAAATTATCCCATTTCGGGTAGAGTTCGCGCAGCGAAGCTGCGCTCATACTATGTAACTTGCCCCAATGCGGTCGTCCCTGATATTTCTGTAAAATCGGCTCGACCAGATCAAAGATCGCGTGGTAATCCTGTTTATAAAATTGATGAATCGAAATGGAGACCGAATCACGCTGATAAAAAGGACTTAGCCAGATCTCATCGCCTTTGACATAACGAAACTCGATCGGGAAAAACATCGGCACTTGGTGTTTGCATAAAACATGCAGAATCTCGTCCAGACACTGCAAGCCAAACTCAACCGGAACCTGATATTCCATTTCATTAAATCTGGTCTTACGCGGAGTTGGAAAAATTCTGGATGAACAGTCTACATAACGAGTCGGTTTGACAAATACGCCGAGCAGTTTTTGCAGATAGGGATTTGTCTTTGGGAAGAGTCGCGTCAATTCCGAACATAGAGTCAATAAAATATCTTCCGGAGGCCAGCTCTCTGTTCTCGGTTGAATGGTTGCATCCGTTTCATCCAGAGTTTTCAGCATCACTTGATCGGCATGTAAAAAAGCCCAAAATTCAATATACCGGTGCTGATGTTTCCATTGATCAATATGGGTAAATATGTCTTTTAATGAACAGAGCCGAATCTGTTCTTTTAGTTTATATCGTGGCCGATTTTGCAGGGTGATTTGGGTCAATACACCCAAGCTGCCCAATGCCACCCGTCCAGCCTGAAATATCTCAGCATTCTGCTCACGATGACATTGCAACAGCTCTCCATCCGCGGTCAGTAATTCAAAGCCTTCCACGAAAGCAGAGATGCAAGGTAAATCGATGCCCGTGCCATGCGTTCCGGTAGAAATCGCTCCGGCCAGACTTTGCTGGTCTATATCGCCCTGATTGATTAAGGCCTGATTGATCGGTACCAGATCTTTCCCCAAATCATATAAACGCGTCCCGGCCCGCACGGTGCATTGGGTTTTATCTTGATCAAAGGCAACGATACCTTTTAACAAATCGAGATTAAGCAACACCTCATCTGTTTTGGCCAATGGGCTAAATGAATGTCCTGCACCCACTGCACGAATGTGTGCATGGGTCTTCACTAAACTTTGTAATTCACTGATCTGGCTGGGCTGAACAATCCGAGCGGCACTGAACTGGCTCCCCGACCAGTTTCGCCAGACGTCATTCGCCTGTTGTATTTTCATTATTCTTCCTGGGCTCATATTATTTTAATGGCTGAACTAGAGTAAAATACCTAAAAAATCAAACTTGGGAACCCATGCGTTCAAAACATTTAAGTAGGGTTAAATATTTTTATTAATATTCAAATACTTAAAATTTGTAAAATCGTACTCGACTAAAGCATAAATGCAAGATTTCTGAGAAATACATATCTTTTCAACAGGATATGAAAATAAATATAGAACGGAGTTTTACAATGGTTAGCGCATATGATGAATTACCGCGTACCCCCGCGAATTTTGTAGCCTTATCACCTTTACGCTATCTTGATCGTGCAGCTTATATCTATCCAAACCAGAATGCGATTATTCACGGTAAACGCCGGATCACCTGGCGTGAGAAATACAATCGTTGTCGTCAGTTTGCCAACCAACTCCAAAAACTAGGTATCGGTAAAAATGATACCGTGTCTGTCCTGCTGCCTAACGTCCCTGCCATGATCGAAGCACATTTTGCTGTACCGATGGCAGGTGCAGTCCTGAATACTTTAAATACCCGTCTCGATGCCAAAACACTGGCTTTTATGCTGGAACACGCTGAAAGCAAAGTGCTCTTGGTCGATCCTGAATTTACCGCACTTGCGACTGAAGCACTTGCCTTGGTGTCACAGGATATTTATGTCATTGATGTGGCCGATGCAGAGTTTGAAGGTGAAGATAAGCGTATTGGTCAAATCGAATATGAAGACTGGATTGCGCAAGGCGACGCAAACTTTGAATGGTATTTACCTCAAGATGAATGGGATGCTATCAGCTTAAGTTATACCTCCGGTACCACCGGCAATCCGAAAGGCGTGGTCTATCATCATCGTGGGGCCTACATTAACGCAGCCAGTAATATCATTGCCTGTGGCATGACACCACGTGCCACCTATTTATGGACACTGCCGCTATTCCACTGTAATGGCTGGTGCTTTGCCTGGACCATGGCGGCCAACGGCGGAACCAACGTTTGCTTGCGTAAAGTCGATGCTGAACTGATCTTTAAACTGATTGCTGAACATAAAGTCGATTACTTCTGTGGTGCACCGATTGTACTGTCAATGCTGATTAACGCACCTGAAGAGAAAAAGACCAAAATTGATCACCGTGTCGAAGTAATGGTCGCGGGTGCTGCACCGCCAGCTGCGATTATCGAAGGCATGCGCAATATCGGCATTAATGTCACGCATGTTTACGGCTTGACTGAAACCTATGGCCCTTCTGCGCTGTGCGCATCTCAGGCTGGATGGAGTGATTTATCTATTCAGGAACAGGCGCAGTTGCACTCCCGTCAAGGCGTACCGTATCCATTGCAAGATGGCATGAAAGTGCTTGATCCAGATACCATGCAGGAAGTGCCGCATGATGGTCAGACCATGGGTGAAATCATGTTCCGTGGCAATATCGTGATGAAAGGTTATCTGAAAAACCCTGAGGCGACAGCAGAAGCCTTTGCTGGTGGCTGGTTCCATACGGGAGATCTGGCTGTATGCCAACCGGATGGTTATGCCAAAATTACCGACCGTTCCAAAGATGTGATTATTTCTGGCGGAGAAAATATTTCATCGCTTGAAGTGGAAGAAGTACTGTATCAGCATCCGGCGGTGCTGACTGCGGCGGTAGTCGCCAAGCCTGATCCACGCTGGCAGGAAGTTCCTTGTGCCTTTATTGAGCTCAAAGAAGGCACCAAGGCCACTGAAGAAGAAATTATGGAATTTTGCCGTGAACATCTGGCCCGCTTTAAAGTGCCTAAGGATGTGGTGATTACCGAAATTCCAAAAACCTCGACCGGTAAATTGCAGAAATTTGTTTTACGCGAATGGGCCAAAGAGCGCGCGCAAGGTGAATTTTCTTAATTCCATACAGACATGTTTTTTCAAAATCTACTCAATAAAAAATCGTGCTAATTTTTATTAGCACGATTTTTTAACTTATCCTTTTGTGAGATTTAACCTCATCCAACCCTCTCCTATAAGGAGAGGACTTTAAGGAGCTTACATCTCTACCATTTCCACGCCATCAATACGGGCAACGGTCATCAAGTCCTTATCACCACGACCTGAAACCGTCGCAATAATAATTTGATCCTTGTCCATGGTCGGTGCAAGTTTAGTGACATAAGCCATAGCATGTGCGCTTTCTAACGCCGGAATAATGCCTTCAATCTTGGTCAAGTCGCGGAAACCTTGTAAAGCTTCCTGATCATTGATCGGTACGTATTTAACACGAGCCATATCTTTCAGGAAGCTATGTTCCGGACCCACACCCGGATAATCCAGACCTGCAGAAATTGAATGGGTTTCGATGATCTGGCCTTGCGCATCCGACATCAGGTAAGTTCGGTTACCATGCAGGACACCGACATGACCGGCATTCAATGGCGCAGAGTGCTTGCCTGATTCAATCCCATGACCTGCTGCTTCAACACCATACATTTTCACGTCTTGGTCATTCAGGAATGGATAGAACAAGCCCATTGCATTAGATCCACCACCGACACATGCCACTAGGGCATCTGGTAAACGGCCAGCCTGTTCCAAAATTTGACGGCGTGCTTCACGACCGATGATCGACTGGAAATCACGAACCAGCTGCGGATATGGGTGTGGACCTGCCACGGTACCAATCACATAATAGGTTGAATCAACATTGGTCACCCAGTCACGCATGGCTTCGTTCATGGCATCTTTCAATGTTTTGGAGCCACTTTCTACCGGCACAACCGTCGCGCCTAATAAACGCATACGGTAGACGTTCATCGCCTGACGTTTTACATCGTCTGCGCCCATGAATACTACACATTCAAGACCTAAACGTGCTGCAATTGTTGCCGTTGCTACACCATGCTGGCCTGCACCTGTTTCGGCAATAATACGTTTCTTGCCGGAAAGCTTCGCCAGTAAGGCCTGACCGATTGTGTTATTTACTTTGTGCGAACCGGTATGGTTCAGGTCTTCACGTTTCAGGTAAATCTGTGCGCCACCCAACTCTTTCGACCATCGTTCAGCATGATATAAAGGACTCGGACGACCGACGTAAAACGCCATGTCACGGTCAAATTCTGCCAAAAACTGCGCATCATCTTTCATACGGAAATAGAGCTTTTCCAAGTCTTCTAAAGCCGCCATGAGTGTTTCTGACACAAAACGTCCGCCATGAATACCGAAATGCCCGCGTTCATCCGGGAATTGGGTATAGTCAACTGCCTGACTGTTCTGGCTAGTACTTTGCTGATCCACGATGGACTCCTTGCATAAAGCGTTCTATGAGTTGTTGGTCTTTAATACCTTTTGCGGACTCGACACCGCCACTCACATCCACGGCATAAGCCTGTGTGGTGAGAATTGCCTGTTCGATATTGTCAGGATTTAAACCGCCTGCCAAGATCAAGGGAATATTGAGTTTGGGAAATGTGTCCCAATCGAAGCTGTGCCCTGTGCCACCTTTCAGATCAGGATGCCATGCATCTAATAGCACTGCGCTTGCGCCTGCATCTTGATAACCTTGAATTTCTGCGACTGCATCCAGATCAGGTTTTACCTGAATGGCTTTATACCAACGGCGTCCGACCTGCTGGGCGATAGCCTGACACTGTTCAGGTGTTTCATCGCCATGAAATTGTAAAATATCCAGCGGTATTTTATTTAAAATCGCCTGGATTTCATCTGCGTGACTATTCACAAATAAACCCACCGCCTGTACATAAGCTGGAACCGACTGAATCAGGATTTCAGCCTGCTCTAAAGTGACATGCCGCGGACTCGGTGGATAAAATACAAATCCTATCGCGTCACAGCCAGCATTGACTACGGCATGTACATCTTCGACTCGGGTAATTCCACAAATTTTGGCACGGGTTCGCATATTATGTTGGCTCTAGATCTACGAATGTATTGAACAATCTATAAGATTGGGGCAAATCATTGTAATGCAAATTATCCGACTTGCGTGAAGTTCATCCGGATTATTCTCGATGCAGATTGTTTATAAGGCATACAAACTTTATACTGCGCTCACCTTGCAGCAAGTCCAAGCCTTCAGGCTTTAGGGAAGCTGGTGTAAATCCAGCACTGCCCCCGCAACGGTAAAAAATGAAACGTCTATCAATTTAAACTCTTCGGTTTACACCACTGCATCTTGATGTGGGAAGGTGGATATACAGCAAAGTCGCTGCTTTGCACATTTAAGTCCGGAAACCTGCTTGTTGTGTTCTATAACTCAATCATTCACGGGGAAGTGAATGTAGGGAGCTTTAACATGTCACTTCATTGTCAACCTACTGCCTTGGTAGGTGCGATCGCACTTGCGTTGGGTACCACCTCATCTGTTTTTGCTAACCAGCAAAAAGTTGCGAAAGCATCTTTAGATACCATTGTGGTCACGGCAACTCGCTCTGCAGAAAACATTGAAAATGTACCAGCGCGTATTTCGATTATTGAACCTGTAATTCTTGAGCAATCACCTCTTAAAGCACTACCAGATTTACTCAAAACAGACCCAAGTATTAATGTCGTGCAATCGGGTGGTTATGGCCAGCAAACTTCTATTTTTTTACGCGGTACCAATTCCAATCAAGTTTTAGTACTACGTGATGGTGTTCGTTTAAATACAGCCACCACAGGTGCAGCGTCTATTCCTTTTTTAGACACCACTGATCTTAAACAGATTGAAGTATTAAAAGGCCCTGCGTCTGTGCTTTATGGTACAGACGCAATTGGTGGTGTAGTGCAGTTTGTAACAAAAACGCCTGAAAAAACGAGTGCCTTTGTAACAGGTGAAATTGGTGAGAATCAAACCTACAAATCAATTATTGGGGCTGACTTGGCAGAAAATGGGGTGTATGCGCAGATTCGCGGTCAAGTTTTAGAAACTGACGGCACACCTGTATTCAATATCAATGACAACCGTGACTATAGTTATGATCAAAAAGGCTATAGTGCAAAATTCGGTATTGAAAAAGAGCGTTATGCAACATCACTCGATTACAGTCAAAATTCAGGAAATGTCCAATACAGTAATTGGGGTGCATTTTCCAGCCAAGATTTTGAAAATAAAATTGTAAACTTAAAAGGTCGTATTAACCCAACACAAGCCACTGAAATTAATGCACGTCTATCTCAGTTTAAAGATGACTTAGATCAGGTCACATCAAGCAGCTTTGTACATAGCACCACGCAAGAAGCAGAAATCTATGGCAAATGGAATTTCACAGCAGCACAAAATGTTTTACTGGGCATTACCCAGCGTAATACCGATGCAAAAACCCAGGCTATTGATGAAGATATTAATTCAACAGGCTACTATATTCAGCATCAGTATCAGACAAATAGCTTAAGCACTCAGATGGGTGTGCGTGTCGAAGATAACGAAAAATTTGGCTCACATACCGTTGCACAAGGTGGTATCCGTTATCAACTGCTCCCTAATACCAGCATTTATACCAATATTGGTTCAGCATTTAAGGCACCGACTTTAAATGATATGTATGCTTTTGGCGGCAATGATCAACTGAAGCCTGAAGAAAGCATTTCGTATGAAATGGGGATAGATCAAAAACTTCCATTAAATATTTTAGTAGGTGCTTCCGCTTTCTATACGGAAGTCGATAATTTAATTAATTCGGAATGTATTATTGATTGTGGAGAAGAGTGGCTTCCAACTACTGTTTACCAAAACCAAAACATTGATGAAGCCAAGATGACTGGCGGCGAATTGACGGCACAATGGGCAAAAGATCAGTTCTTTATTAATGCCGGTTACACTTATGTCAAAACTGAAGATACGAAACAGAATTCAGAGCTATTACGTCGCCCTCGTCAGTCATTCACTGTATCGACAGGTCTACAAAATGCCGATTACGGTTTAAGTGCTGCACTGGTAGCAAAATCGAAAGCGAAGGACTTTAGTCGTGATATTCCAGGTTATGCACGTGTTGACTTAAATGCATATTGGAATATTAATCCAACAGTTAAACTGTTTACTAACATTGAAAATGTCGGTGATGTGAAATACAAAACTGTGCATAGCGCTGGCGACCAGTACTATGTGAACGGTGGCCGTCTCGCTTCTGCAGGCATCACCTTTAAATACTAAGCTCTAAACAGCAAAAAACTTTAAAACAGCGCAGTTTATGGATAATGTTATGACCGACATTATCCTTTTTTATTATCTTCATTAAAAATTCAAGGAACACATATGGGCCACCGTTTAAGCAAAATCTACACCCGCACAGGCGATTCAGGTACCACAGGACTCGGTGATGGCTCACGTGTTGCCAAAGATGATTTGCGTATCACAGCACTCGGTGATGTCGACGAACTAAATGCCGTGATTGGCGTATTACGTGCACAAATTTCAGCAAGTAACATTGAAGATCAAGCTACTTGGGATAAATCTTTAAGCCTGATCCAGCACTGGCTATTTGATCTGGGTGGTGAAGTATGTATTCCAGATTTTAATCTGGTGCAACCGGTATCGATTGAGTTTCTGGAAAATGATATCGACCGCATGAATGAAGCGTTGCCGATGTTAAAAGACTTTATTCTGCCTGCCGGAACGCTGGTGTGCAGCTTTGCCCATCAGGCGCGTGCAGTCTGCCGTCGCGCAGAACGCAGCGTGATGTCCGTGCATCACCGTGACCAAAATATTCAGGCAGCGTCACTGCAACTACTTAACCGTTTATCGGACTGGTTATTTGTCGCATCACGCACCCTGCAACGTGCTGAGGGCGGCTCCGAAATACTATGGCAAAAAAATATCAATGACAGCATCGAAAAGTAAAATTATGTTTCAAGTTGCTATCTAAAAATACACGTCAGATGTCTCTTGATTTTACAGAACATCTGACGAAAATAGAAAGTGTCACTCTTCTGTCACGTAGCCCTCGCAAAATGAACTTAACTTTCCCACTCATGAGCATCTTATGCGCATAATTGGACATCGTGGTGCACGTGGCGAAGCCCCTGAAAATACCTTGGGCGGTTTTCAATATATTCAGGAGATCGGCATTCGCGCCGTTGAGTTTGATGTCCGTCAGCTTAAAGACAACGCTTTAATTATCATGCATGATGACGACTTTGTGCGTACCACCGGTTTGCAGAAGCATCTATATGAGTGTAACCGTCAAGATCTTACCCAATATAATCACGCAATGGCCTGGTCAGAATGGAATAAAATCGAAGCAACCCCACTGCTCGATCAAACCTTAAATGTCATTCGAAATTTTGAGCATATTGAAGTCGAAATTAAAAGCGTAGCATCTGAAGAGGCAGCTGAAAAAATCGCGTTTGAAGTCGAACAACAACTGCAAGGCTATGAACAAGCAGCCATTATTACTAGCTTTGATGCCAAAATTTTGGATGCTTTCAAACAGCAAAACTCACGTTTAAAACGCGGTTTATTGGTTGAAACCGATGTCAAACATCAAGCTATTGATCAGGCGCTGGAACTGGGATGCTGTCATATTGGCTGGATGGATGAACTAGCCAGTAAAGACCTGATTCAAGCCACTCAGGCTGCCGAGTTGAATATCAGTGTCTGGACAGTGAATGATGTCACCCGTGCCAAACAACTGCGAGACTGGGGCATTCAGGGGTTGATTACCGATTATCCAAAACTGATGCTACAACAACTCTAAATAATCTCTATTAGCCTTGATTGATCTAGGTATTTCTTGATCCCGTTCATTTCGATAACGCAATAATGAAAGTGTGAATCGTCCTTAATCAGATTTTATTTGAAAGTGAAATAAAGTTGTCCAACATCTATATTCCGCAAATTTCCTGATAATATTGTAGAAATTATGAACAACCATTTTCCTCTGATTCATTCGGTTTCAATTTTCTGAAAGAATGATAATCCTCAGTCACTTAGTCGGAAATTAGAGCCTGTCTACGCTCACAAAATGGTCACTTCTGCCCTACTTATTCTGTTACCGACAAGTACAATACAACCGTACAATAATGCTAGTGATGCCTTAGGGCACATGCTAATATGGACAAGATAGGCTGCTGTTAAAACCAACAGTAGTTTCTGCTTTTTGTTATACCTTCCGAGGTTCTAGGAGTGCTGTTGGAGATGAATGCTCCCTTACCCAAAGCCCCCATCAACTGGATTGCTGTGTTTGCATTGGTATTTTTACCAATCGTAGCTCTGATTGCGATTCCGTTGTATGCGTATCACCATGATTTTAGCGCTGCCGCTTGGATCAGTATGTTTGTTTTACTGGGCGTAAGCAGCCTCGGCATTACAGCAGGATACCATCGCCTGTGGGCACATCGTGCTTATGAAGCCACTTTACCATTAAAAATCATCTTGATGATTATGGGTACATTTGCTGTACAGAATAGTATTTTATTCTGGGCATCTGGTCACCGTACCCATCACCGTCATGTCGATGATGTTGATCAAGACCCGTACTCGATCAATAAAGGCTTCTGGTACGCACATATTGGCTGGATGTTACGTGATTATCCATCTAGTGCTGCCAACTATAAAAATGCGCCAGATCTGTTAAAAGACAAAGTGGTAATGTTTCAGGACAAATACTACGTTCCTTTAGTGATTGCTGTTCATGCTGCGATTTTATTGCCAATTGGTTGGGCAGTCGGCGATGTCTGGGGCGTATTGCTGTTGGGTGGATTAATGCGTTTAATCCTGAGCCATCATGTAACCTTCTTCATTAACTCACTTTGCCACATGTGGGGAAATCGTCCTTATACCGACGAAAATACTGCACGTGACAACTTCGTACTCGCGGTTGCAACTTGGGGTGAGGGTTATCATAACTATCACCACATTTTCCAATACGATTACCGTAACGGCGTAAAATGGTGGCAATACGATCCAACTAAATGGTTGATCTGGACTTGTTCTAAACTTGGTTTAGCTAAAAACTTGCGCCGCATTCCTAGCTTTAATATCAAAAAAGCGGAATTGGCAATGAAGTTTAAATATGCTGAACAGGATCTTGCGGTATATGGCCATGATGTTTCTGAAGATATCTCGGCGGTAAAAACCAAGATCGCACAGGAATATGATGCATTTACCCAAACTTTAAATGACTGGGCGAAGCTGAAAGAACAGGAAATTCAGGTCAAGAAAGCATCGATGGCTGAAAAAATCCATCAGATGGATGACAAGCTGAAAGTTGAATTCCAGCTGGTTGAACAGCGTCTTTCTCATCATCGTCAAACCTTGAATCTACTGGTTCGTAATTTGAAAAAATCTGCAGTTTCTCAATAAAAGCTGTTGAACACTAAAGCCCCGATTGGGGCTTTTTTTATGTCCGAAAGATAACGTGAACTCTCGCTTATACAACAGTTTTATACAGCTATCTTTGTTATAGTAAATTTATTCCAATCCTGTACTGATGCCATGTATTTTAACTCTCGCTATCAAACACTGCCCGCCCGCCTCTATCACCATCAAGTTCCGCTGCCGTTAAAAGGTGCGAAAGCCGGACATTTTAATGCAGCTTTAGCAGAGCAATTGCAATGGTCGGATGAAGACAAGGCGCAATGGGTCGAGATTTGTAGTGGTCAGAAAGTTTTTACTGAATTTGAACCCTTGGCTATGGTCTATGCAGGTCATCAGTTTGGACAATGGGCAGGACAGTTGGGAGATGGTCGCGGGTTGTTGATTGCGCAAATTCTGGATAAAAATAATCAGACCATTGACCTGCATTTAAAAGGTGCTGGTGCAACCCCTTATTCACGCATGGGCGATGGTCGTGCAGTACTGCGTTCAGTCATTCGTGAGTATCTGGCAGGTCATGCCTTAAATGCTTTAGGTGTAGCATCCAGTAATGCAGTTGGTTTTACTTCATCAATCCAAGGTATTCAGCGTGAGAAGCTAGAGCCGGGCGCGATGATGTTGCGTACTTCAGACTGTCATATCCGTTTCGGCCATTTTGAATGGATCAATCAGTATCAGCCAGATCTACTAGCTGAATTTACCCAGAAATGTATCGAATGGCATTATCCAGAATGCCTGCAAGCCGAACAGCCGATTCTGAGCTTTGCCACAAAAGTTATTCAGCGCACTGCGGTGATGATTGCCAAATGGCAACTGGTTGGTTTTGCACATGGCGTGATGAATACTGACAACCTGAATATTACCGGTTCAACTTTGGACTTTGGTCCTTATGGCTTTATGGAGCGCTTCCGTCCGAACTGGATCAATAACCACTCGGATTATCAAGGGCGTTATACCTATCAGCAGCAGCCAAGTATCGGACATTGGAATTTGTGGCAATGGTTAAACAATCTGGTCCCGCTCTGCCCTACAGATTATGACAAAGAACAATGGAAACAGGATTTAGCTGCATGTCTGGAGCATTATGAACCAACATTCTTGGAACATTATAAACATGGTTTAAACCAGAAAATGGGCTTGCCAAGTTTCCATAAAGACAGTTTTGACTGCGCTATGGCCTTTCTGCGAATTTTGCAAAGTGAGCAACTAGACTATACCCAGAGTTTTATCGGGTTGCAAAATAAAGACTATGAAGCCCTTAAAGATGATTGTCTGGACCGACGCCAGTTTGAAGCATTCCTGGCGCAATATGGATCTATCCGTGAACACCAGGATATAGAAGAATTGGATGCCGCCATGCAACTGGCCAATCCGCATTATATTCTGCGGAATCATATGGCAAAGAAAGCCATTGAACTGGCAGAGCGGGATGATTTTTCTGAAGTAGACCGTCTGTTTAAATTACTCAGTCAGCCTTACCTGAAACAGCCCGATTTGGAACAGCCTGAAGATTTAGCGCCATTGCCAAGTGATGTGCCTGAAGTGATGGTGAGTTGTTCGTCTTAATTTATTCACATCCAAAATAAAAACTGTGGATAATTTAAGCATTATCCACAGTTTTATGATGAGCTATCCATAACTTATGACCCTACACATTGTTGCTTCATCGACTGCATTAAAACTGCCGGAAGTCACTGTCACTCAGCCTTTTGGTGAAGGTTGTGATGTATTTAAAGTCATGGATAAAGTCTTTATGCTGACTTTTCATTTGCAAGGAAAAGCTGCGATTAATTTAAAAGTCGAGCCTGAGCATGGTGCAATGCTGCGGGATATTTATCCTTATATTCATACGGGTTGGCATATGAATAAACAGCATTGGATTTCAGTTTACGAGGATGAAGATCTGGATGAATCTTTGATTAAAGATTTGGTGCTGAATTCTTATAAGCTGGTGGTGGCAAAATTGAAGAAAGTAGATCAGCAAAGAATTAAATTATTTAGGAGCATTTAAGCTGTACTAGAAGAAGCTGATCATATATTTTTAAACTAAGGCTAGAATTTTAAATTAAATAACTATGAAAACTCGCAAAGTATTAGCTTCGCCTATAAAAACTGATCGTCTAAATTTACGTAAATTTCAGACTGGGGATGAAAATTCTCTCTTTACTGAATATTTCGGAGACTGGGAAGCGAGCAAATACCTCCAGAGAATGCCACATAAAAATATATGTCAGACAAAAAACATGTTGGAAAATTGGTGTGGGGTCAACTGGGAAGACCCAGATAAAAATTTTGCCTGGATTGTCAGCGACCAGAAAACCGATTTGGCTCTGGGAATTGTATTGTTTTTTAATAAAGAGAATTGTGGGGAAATCCACTTTGGGCTAGGAAAAAAATTTCAAGGACAAGGGTTCATGCAAGAGTCACTAAAAGCTGTACTTACTTATTTAAAAGATAATAGCACTCTTGAAAGAATTGAGACTTTTTGTGATGCAGAACATACCAGATCAAAAAACGTCCTGATTAAATCAGGTTTCACCCAAACAGGCATTTTAAAAAATTGGGCAAGATTTCCTTTAATCTGTGAGGATACTAGAGACTGCATTCATTATTATATTGAAATAAATTAAAATATTGATAGCCAACAGTTTTTCGCCCTCGATCAGAATAAATTCTTAACCATCCAAACCATAGGTTTCAGAACCCTCTAAAATGATCCAGGAGGCATTATACAAGTGTACTGTTCTTTTCATAAAATCAAAAAAAATAATGCTTTATAAAGAAAGCGAATAAGTTCTCACCTATTCGCTTCTCTTAAACATTAAAAACTTAATCAGTCTTCAGGATATTCAAAACGGTAACCGACCCCATACACCGCCTGAATCCACTCATGACGGTTGCCGGTTTCAGCCGCATCTGAAATCTTACGGCGCAAATTCTTGATATGACTGTCAATGACACGGTCAGCTACATCAAAACTGTCCGGATTAATATGATCCAGCAATTGCGCACGTGAATATACCTGTCCGACATGTTCTAGGAATAACTCCAGCAAACGGAATTCAGTTGGCGTTAAATTCAAGGCTTTTTGCTGGTACCAGATGCGCTGTTGTGATTTGTCCATGCGGAATAAATCATTGCTTTCCGGTTCTGATTTACGGTCCAGACGACGTAACACAGCCTGTACACGCGCGACCAGTTCCTTCGGGCTAAACGGTTTACAGAGATAATCATCTGCACCCATATTCAGACCCAATACCCGGTCAATTTCTTCAGTACGCGCGGTCACCATAATAATCGGTAAATCCGACTGTTCACGGACTTTACGGCAAATGGTCAGGCCATCCATACGTGGTACCATCAAGTCCAGAATCATCAGGCTCGGTTTACGTTGGGTAAAACTGTTATATGCTTCCTGCCCATCATGAAACATACTGACCTCAAAACCAGCAGCTTCCAGATAGTCTCGCACTAACTGTGCAAGTTCGATTTCATCTTCAACCAGCATGACATGTTTCATCAATCTATTCCCTTCATGGTTTCATTTGTTTAGGAAAGCTCAGCTTGCATCGTAAACCACCCAGTGGTGAATGTGCAAAGCTTAAGCTGCCGCCCAGCGCCTGCGTAATTTTACATGATAATGCCAAACCCAGTCCGGTTCCGCCAGTCGCCCGGGTACGAGAATCATCGACACGGTAGAAACGCTCACCAATACGCGCCAGTTGTTCATCAGTCAGACCAAAGGGACTATCATCGATATATAAGGTCCATTCTTTATCATCTTGTGTCGTATGAATATGCACCTGCCCGCCTGCTTCAGTATAGCGAATACTGTTACTGAGCAAGTTCGCCACAATCTGTTTAAAACGATCCAGATCCAGATTTAACTCAGTCCCCTCACCGTCTGCATTGACCGTCAATTCAGCCTGCTCAAAATTCGGCTGGAAGTTGATGAGTTCCTGCTGCACCACCTCCCACGGATTCACCGTCGAAAAATAGAATTGTAATTGCTGGGCATCGACCTGTGCCAGCGCGGCCAGATCTTGGGTCAGTTTTTTCAGGCTGTTCACCTGAGCCAGCATGGAAGAAAAATGTTCAGGTGTTGGTTTACGAATCCCATCCTGCATCGCTTCAATCTGTGCTTGCAACACTGCCAATGGGGTTTTTAACTCATGCGAAGTATCTGCCACCCACTGACGGCGTGAGGTTTCATGCTGATCCAGAATCACCGCCAATGCATTTAATTCATTGGATAAATCACCTAATTCATCATTCCGGTTCACTTTAACCTGATATTGATAATTTCCTTGGGTCAAGGCACGTGTGCCATTGAGCAGCCGTTGAATCGGCTTTTTGAAATAAGTCGCCAATAACAGGGACGCAATCAGACTCGCCAAAATACTGAGTGCATAAACCAGAAATAAATAACGCTTCTGGTTACTAAAGAAATTGATACTTAAGGCATCATCCTGATCCAGAACCGGTTTTAAGCCCAAATAGCCGACAATCTGGTTATTCACCATAATTGGGCGATAAGAGACCTGCTCATCCGAAGCCTCACCGACCACAAAACGACGCTTGGCATCATACAGAGAAAGACGTGAACTGAGACCAAGACGATCCGGCATCTGGATAAACTGTTTCTTGCCGGTCGGCTGCTGTGCTGGCTGTTCCCCATTCTTGCGATCAGCCCTAAACAGATTCTGATTGGAGCTGAGCGGGAATTTCAAGCCTTCAAAGGGCTGAAACTGTGAAGGCAAATTAGATGCCAGCACACGTAATTCTTCTTCATTGACCTGACGTTGTGGCAGCGCCGGATCTACCATACTGGGTGCGACCTGAGCCAGAGTCTGTTCCTGAAAATAACGCTGCTGCAAGGCAATATCATACTGACGGCGTAACCACCAGCGTGACAAACGGTCATAATCATCCGGTGCGGCTTCACCTTCCATCTGGAGGATCTGTGCCTGAATCGCATTGCCCCAGTCCTGATAGACTGCATAGACATCTGCCAGATTTTCAATCACATAATCCAGCTTCTGCATTTCGACATCAGCAACATAACGGGCGAAATTACGCTGCATATTCAGATGCAATACACCCAGACTTACCGTGGTAATGACCAGCGTGGTCAACAGCACGGTCAAAAATAGACGTAATGCAATGGGAATGCGGCGAATGTTCAAAATAGAAATCTCAATTTTTCTTCTATATTCATTATTGTAGCGAACACCGCAGCAAAAAACTCTTCATTGTTTCTTCATCTTTATTGTTTAATCTTTATCTGACATAGAATCAGCTTCTTGACGGGGATAAATACAATGCAAACCATGACAAAAATAGCTTTAATCAGTGCAAGTGTTTTATCAATGGGTGCGTTGACTGCCTGTCAATCCACCAGTAATGTCCCAAACAATGATCACCCCCATATGATGAAACATCATGAAGGCAAAAAACAGCATCTAACTCCCGAACAGCGTGAACAGTTTAAGGCAAAGCGTGCAGAACGCATGCAGTTTGCCAAACAGCTTCAACAGGCCTGCGACAATAAAGCTGTGGGCTCGGCTGTTCAAATCAAGACTGGCGATAAAACCATAGACGGCACCTGCAAGATGGTCTTTAAAGCAGATCATAAAGAGATGAAAAGTCATCGCGACATGAAAGCTGAGCATCGTCCGATGCGTGCCGATATGCGTAGAGGCATGATGCACGGTGAAGTCTTGACGGATGCCAAACGTGCAGAATTGACTAAACAGTTTGATCAGCGCCTCGCTCAACGTCAGGCATATCAACAAGCCATGCTGCAAGCCTGTCAAGGCAAAAAAGACGGGACTGCTGCACAGATCAAGATGAGCGAACAAACCATCAATGGCAAATGTCATGTCCGTTTCCAGCCCACAGCCTCTACCTATTAATGCATAGGAATCAAGGCTTCACGACTAGCACCTTCGGGTGCTTTTTTATTGCGTGCTCTTTCATGCATACAGTTGACTATTCGTTTCCTGCAGAATATGGCTAAAGTCTTTATACTCAAGACCTTTAATGCGTCATGCAGATTAATCTTTGACTTTACAGTCACCAAGAAAACACCCCGAAAAGCTTGTACCGCAGGGGAAGTTGTTGCACGATTAGATCATTCCAAACCGTGTCAGTGAAGACAGGTTTTAGTTCATCTAAGATTATAACGCTGGTTCAACCAGTATTGAGGAAACCGATATGCCACAATACAAAGCGCCTTTACGTGATATGCAATTTGTGTTGCATGAATTATTAAATGCTGAACAACACTATGCAAATCTCCCTGCATTCCAAGAAAACGTAAGCCGTGAGCTGCTAGATCAGTACTTAGAAGCTGCGGCTGACTTCTGTGAAAACGAATTGTCTCCAATCAACCAGACCGGTGATCGTGAAGGCTGTACCTGGAATGACGGCGTTGTCACAACTCCGACTGGCTTTAAAGAAGCGTACCAAAAATACATCGAGCTTGGCTTCCCTTCTCTTTCTGCTGAAGAGCAATATGGCGGTCAAGGCTTACCGAACTCTTTAGGTATCGCGATTTCTGAAATGGTGGGTACTGCGAACTGGGCATGGGGCATGTACCCTGGCCTGTCTCACGGTGCGGTTCGTACTTTAGAACATCATGGTTCAGCTGAACAAAAAGACGCTTACCTGCCTAAACTGGTTTCAGGTGAATGGACGGGTACCATGTGCTTAACTGAATCTCATGCGGGTTCTGACTTGGGTATTATCCGTACTAAAGCTGAACCACAAGCGGACGGTAGCTACGCAATCTCTGGCGAGAAGATCTTTATCTCTGCTGGTGAACACGACATGGCAGAGAACATTATCCATATCGTACTTGCTCGTCTGCCAGGTGCACCGAAAGGTACCAAAGGTATCTCATTATTCATCGTGCCAAAATTCAACCTGAATGCTGACGGTTCGATTGGCGAGCGTAACGGCGTACGTTGTGGTTCGATCGAACACAAGATGGGTATCCATGGTAACGCGACTTGTGTCATCAACTTTGACAATGCTAAAGGCTTCCTGATTGGACCTGAAAACCGCGGCTTGAACTGCATGTTCACGTTCATGAACACAGCACGTATCGGTACAGCAGTTCAAGGTCTTGCAGCATCTGAAGGTTCATTCCAAGGCGCGCTTGCATACGCAAAAGATCGTCTGGCAATGCGCTCTCTTTCTGGTCCTAAAGCACCTGAAAAAGAAGCAGATCCAATCATTGTGCATCCTGCGGTACGTAACATGCTTTTAACTCAAAAAGCATATGCAGAAGGTGGTCGTGCACTGGTTTACCTGTTAGCACAATATGCTGACGTGGTTGAACATGCTGCAGAAGAAGCAGACCGTAAATTTGCAGACAACATCCTGTCATTGCTAACACCAATCGCAAAAGCATTCCTGACTGAAACCGGTTCTGAAGCTGCGAAACACGGTGTTCAGGTATTTGGTGGTCATGGCTTTATTTCTGAGCACGGTATGGAGCAGATCGTACGTGATACACGTATTGCTTGCCTGTACGAAGGTACCACTGAAATTCAGGCACTAGACTTGTTAGGCCGTAAAGTATTGGGTACGCAAGGTGCAATGTTGAAAGACTTCACCAAGATCATCCATAAATTTGCTGAAGCGCACAAAGACAATGCTGCAATGAAAGAATTCGTTGAACCATTGGCTGCCTTGAACAAAGAATGGGGCGATCTGACCATGCAGATTGGTATGCGCGCGATGCAAAACCCTGAAGAAGTGGGTGCGGCTGCAGTCGATTACCTCTACTTCTCTGGTTATGTCACTCTAGCTTACCTATGGGCACGTATGGCATTGGTTGCTCAGGAGCAACTGGCTGCGGGCACCACTGAGGTTGATTTCTACAATGCCAAAGTCACGACAGCACGCTTCTACTTCAAGAAAATCCTGCCACGCGTTCGTTCACACGTTGAAGTGATTGCGACAGGTGTAGAGCCATTGATGAACCTGGATGCGGAACACTTTGCATTCTAAGTTAGTCTCAGACTAGCTACATTTCAGAAAAAGGACGGTCAATCAACAGGCAGTCCTTTTTCTTTATAAAGAGTTACAGAATTAACCTTTAGTCGTCTAACATTCAGATTTTGAGTGTTTTAGACTGATTAAAACTCATTTAATCAAACAATAAACAGGTGACACACCATGCCAATTTATAACGCGCCACTTGCCGATATGAAATTCATCCTGAACGATGTCTTCAATGCAGAACAATTCTGGCAGGCCAATGAAAATCTAGCGCATCTGGATGCTGCGACAGCAGAAGCGATTCTTGAAGAAATGGCAAAATTTTCTCAAAACGTCATGCTTCCTCTGAACCGTACCGGCGATGAAGAAGGCGCAAAAATTGAAAATGGTAATGTGACCACACCTGCTGGCTTTAAAGAAGCGTTCAAACAATATGCAGAAGGTGGCTGGATTGGTCTGGGCGCAGATATGGAATGGGGCGGCCAGGAAATGCCGAAAATGCTAACGGTACTTTCTGATGAAATGCTGTTTGCCACCAACCCGTCTTTTATGCTGTATCCACTGCTTTCTGTTGGTGCGGGCATGGCGCTGAACAGCTATGCTTCACAAGCACAAAAAGAAACCTATTTACCTAAAATTTATTCGGGTGAGTGGTCAGGCACCATGTGCTTAACCGAACCACATGCCGGTACTGATCTGGGTATTATCAAAACCAAAGCTGAACGTAACGAAGACGGCACTTATAGCATCAGCGGCACCAAGATTTTCATCACGGGTGGTGATCATGACCTGGCGGAAAATATTATTCACCTCGTTCTAGCGAAAACCCCAGATGCCCCTGCTGGCTCTCGTGGTATTTCCCTGTTCATCGTACCGAAATTCTTGGTCAATGAAGATGGTTCTATTGGCGAACGTAACCCGGTCGGCCCAGGTTCAATCGAACACAAGATGGGAATCAAGGCATCTGCGACTTGTGTCATGAACTTTGACGGTGCCAAAGGTTACCTCGTTGGTAAAGAAAACGAAGGTCTCGCTGCGATGTTCGTGATGATGAACTACGAACGTCTGTCGATGGGTATTCAAGGCCTAGGTGCTTCTGAATTCGCTTATCAAAACGCTGCGCAATATGCCACAGACCGTTTACAGGGTCGTAGTGCGGCTGGCGTTCAGTCACCAAGCAAACCTGCGGATAGCATTCTGGTGCATGGTGATGTACGCCGTATGCTGCTGAATGTACGTGCCAATAACGAAGCTTCGCGTGCCTTTGCAGTTTATGTAGGTCAGCAACTGGATATCACCAAATTCTCTACTGATCCTGAAGCGGTGAAAAAAGCCAATGACCGCGTTGCGCTATTAACACCAATCGCGAAAGCGTATTTAACGGATACCGCATTCCAGGCGACCCTAGATGCACAAATGGTCTTCGGTGGTCATGGCTATATCCGTGAATGGGGCTTGGAGCAATGTATCCGTGACCTACGTATTTCCCAGATCTATGAAGGCACCAACGGTGTACAGTCACAAGACTTGATCGGCCGCAAAACCATTAAATGTGGCGGCGAATATATCTCTGAATATATCTCTGAAATCCGTGACTTTGCCAATAGTCTGGATGCGGATCTAAACTTTATTAAAGATGCCACACTGGATGCAGCAACTGAAGTTGAATCGGTGACTCAGTACATTCTGGAAGCAGCACGAGAAAGCCATGACTTCCCGAATGCAACCGCAGTTGACTATCTGCACGCTGTAGGTCTGTTGAGCTTCTCTTATATGTTCGCGCGCATTACCAATGCAGCGAAAAATAAAGACGGTGAGTTCTATCAAAATAAAATCGCTCTGGCACGTTACTTTGTACAACGCATTCTGCCTGAACTGGCATTACGCATTACTAAAGTGAAATCAGGTTCTGACGTCATCATGAACTTCTCTGAAGATTATTTCACGACTCAAGCTTAAGCTAAAAATCTGCAATAAAAACGCCTGCATCAGCAGGCGTTTTTTATGAAAATGCAACAATTAAACTTTTTGAATTAGCAAGGTATCCGTCTGATTATTGCTTTTCGGATTCGAATGTTTATTCACAATTTTGATATTCCCCTCTGACTCTAAAGACTCGCAGAGCTCCACCACCTTTTGCATATCTTCAGCCTTAATGCCTACGCCGAGGATTAATTTTTTTCCGGCTTCTAATTGGCTAATTTTTGTTTGAATTTTATCTAACACTTTTTTCTCCTATTTATTCAATGTACCACCCATACAATATAGCAATTTAGTCTAAAATAAGCGCAAAAGTTCAAATAATTTAATCTTTATTTTTCATTCAATCATTCTGTGCATGATCTTTGCACGCTATTCTGTAACTATCTTTATTTCACATGAAAAATCAGGAGGATAATATGTCTAAATCACGTCCGAAAATTGAAAAATTTGAAGCGCTCCTCGACCGTCTTGGTAATCTTGCTGTAGAAAGCTTTCATTATATTGCGCTGTTTATTATTGGCTGTATGGTGATCTGGTCCGCTGGCCATACGGTCATCGACATTCTGACCGTCAAACAGTTCGCCACCATTGACGACATTCTTCTGTTGTTTATTTATCTGGAACTGGGTGCCATGGTCGGCATCTATTTTAAAACCAACCATATGCCAGTACGTTTCCTGATTTATATTGCCATTACTGCACTGACCCGTTTGCTGATTGCAGATATTCAACACACGCATAAAGCCAGCATGGATCTGGTGATTATTACCGGTTCGATTCTGATTCTGGCCTTTGCGATATTAGTGGTGCGCTATGCCTCATGGACCTATCCATCCGTGATCCGTGACAAACATAGTGAAAAGCCATTGCCACTCGGTAAAACACCGCGCCCAGAAGATGATGAATTGGCCTAGTCTTTTAAGCCCTCTTTTTTTTTGCACTTCAGCTTAAAGTAATACTTAAGCCTCGTTCAGGGTTTAGGACTATTTATCTCAAGCAACCTCTCCCTTGCGTAGCAGTGCTACTCATCTCCTCACAGGAGAGGGAACTATTTTGGTCTTTTTAGTTATTTACGCTTATTACTGAATTATTCGTTCAGAATTTAAAGCAGTTTAACGATTCGGCATCAGTACATAGCGTCCGTTTTCATAAATCCAGTAGCTGCCACGTGGCGGTGCTGGTAGTCCTAAACGCTGCCAATCGGTAATTACCGTATATCTCGAACTTTCAATCCGGGCAACATTCGGATCACCATTGACCCAGCTATAACTATTCGAATTTTGATAAATGGTGGTCGGTGCCTGATACTGAATATTTAATCCACTTTGACTCTGCGCAGGCGGATAACCCCAATGTGGTGGTCGTTGCGGGTAATGTGGTCGCGGTGGCAGTGGACGTTGCGGATAATGCTGCCGTGGTGGATCATAAGATCGTGGTGCGCTGCGATAATTCGGTACAGATCGGTCTACACCACCATAACCCACCCAGGCATTGCCAGCCATCGTCTGTGCAGAAGCCCCCAATAGCAAAGCAGCGAATATTGCACTCGATAGTACGATTCTCATTTGAGCTTCCTCCGAATAATCTGCTTATATTTTAAACAAAATAGATGCAGAAAATATGGATAAGCTCGTTGGAGCTGCAATTTTTTGTAATGCGCTTGCCTATTTTCAATCTGACAGGCACGTCGGCAGGCTGCTGCTTTATGCTAAAATTGCTTTTTTTAATGTTTCGAGTTGAATACTGTGTCTGATTTAAATTTCGATCGTTTACATGAATATTTTTCTAAAGTACCAAGTGTTCAGAAAGAACGGATTGATAGCTATGGTTCAGATGGCAAACAGGCATGGTGGTTTAAGTTCCAGATCAATGTAGATCATCCGCTGGCTTGGCAAACTGTGCAAGAACTAGGTCATGTCCTGAATTATATTTCTAAAAATGAACGTCTCCCAACTCAGTTTCTTCCAGTTTCGCCACCGCCATATATGAATGGTGTAGCCAAAGATTTCCTGTCTTGGGTAATCCAGTGTAATCACGCAGATTTCCCGCCAGATGTGGTTTGTGACTGGTTAGAAGCGCGTCTGCCAAATCCAGTCGATGATGAAACCCAATGGAAAATTAAAACCGATATTTCTGAGCTGGATGAATTAACGGATAAAGAGCTGGATCAGCTGGTTCCACCGAATCCAGAATCAAAAAGCTGATCATAAAAAATCTCCCTAAATCCCTCTTTTTCAAAGAGGGACTTTCCTCCCTTTAAAAAAAGAGAAGTCAGGAGGGATTTAAAATCAAAACGTTGACCAGCCGCTCCATTCCATAAAGCGATACAGCCAATATTTAAAGAATGAGTTTTCTGCATATTGCGTGTAGTCCACACTCATAGAACGGCCATTCAGATTTGACCATGCCCCCTCAAAATATTGCTGGGCCTCCCTGAAAACTTCAGCCTGAGGTTGACCGACCACGCGCATATTGGTTTCTAGATTATAGTTTTTCAAATTGCGCACCGTAAAATTGGCCGAACCTAAAATCATTTCAGCTTGCTGAGCGCTGCGCTTCATTAGTATTTTGCTATGACATTGCTCACCCTGAGTACGACACCAGCGCACCTCGATACCTGCCTCGTGCAATTCTGAAGCCACCTGCCGGTTTGGAATTCCATTCTTTTCACGGCCAAAAGCATCTTTATTTGGGTCGAGTAAAATCCGGACTTTGACACCACGTTCATGGGCCGCGATCAGACTTTTGATAATTTTGCGCTCAGACAGATAAAACATCGCCAGATCAATCTGCTCATTGACTTTCGCCGTCTGAATCAGATTCAGAATTGCATCATAAATGGCTTTTTCAGTCAGCACCTGAGCTTGTGGCTGGCTGCTGTCTGCCTGAAAATCTCCGGCGACAATGGCTGGCATATTCGCTTGTGACATCCTGCCCACAGACAGTTCTGTTTTCAGAATATCGACGGCTGTGCTGCCCCAGACCAATAAGCCAATATTGGAATGCCGCGAACTGCCATCATGCGGGTTCATGGACGTGACCAGTGCTTTCCAGCCTTGATCGGTATCCACCACCATGGTTTTGCGATGATTGGCTTTAAAGTTAAATAAATCAAAATAACTGCGCAGAGTAATTTTTTCTGTTCCAAATGGATTCGGCAACCAGCCTGTTTCCGGATTATTGCCAATGCCCTGGCAACAGATATACCAGAAGCCTGACCAGCTTGGATTGGAAGCCCGCAACGGCGTCAGATTGGTTTCAATGACATCGATGCCGTGCTGACGTAATTCCCGATACTGCTCGGATCTAATCCCGCCATAAACTGAATTGATCGGATCGGTAATAAACTTGATTTCCACCTCAGGCTGCAGCAGACGCTTACTGATTAAAGCATCACTCAGCTGTTGACTCAGTGCCTGATGCTGCTGCGTAGATGCACCGGTTTGCTGATTAAATAAAAACATGTCCAGCACAATCAGTGATTTGGCTTCTTCAATCATTTTCAGCATTTCATTAAAAATGCGATGATCTAAATGCTGTTTTCCTTCGGCATCCAGATAAGTCTGATCGGCTAGAAATTTGACTTCGGCATGACGCAACTTGCCCGTGTAATTCAGACCTTCCGGCAAAGGCTTATACGTGTGGTAGATCGCCGAAGCCAGATAACCCACGGCCAGCATACTAATGATCAAAGTCGCATAACGGCGATTCGACCAGTTCAATTTATTGTGAATTCGTTGAAAGATACGCATAAGAAAAAACCTAACCCAATATACTCAGGCTAGGTTTTATCTTATGATTTTTCAAGTAGATTTCAGTGAGATCTAGATGATTTGATCGATTATTTCAGTAGACCTGTTAGAAATCATACTGCACGCCGACGGTAAAGTTGCGGCCGACTTGCGGAATATTCGACAGGAAGGAAGTATGTGAATACACCTGATCATCAAGCAGGTTATTGGCCTTGAAATAAACACGATAAGCATTGTTATCTGCAAGGTTATTGGCATAACTCAGGCCAACATTCACCATATTGTAGCCTTGGGTTTCATCTTCATAGCTGGCGATTTTGTCCTGATTAAAGACATGATAATACTCAGCCAAACCTGACCAGCCATTGGCAAAGTCTGCTTCGACTTTAGTGCCTAAGCGACCTGCAGGTACACGTGGTGCATTCTCAGCTTCAATCTTGCCACGTACATAGTCCCCAAAGACGCTGAGCTTATACATATCATTGATCTGATACCCGGCTTGTGCTTCTGTACCATAGAATCTGGCTTTGTCTTGGGTATAGTCGACCAAGCGGAAGTCACCTTCACTATCAGTCGTTGAACCATAAATATAATTATCAAACCAGTTGTGATAGACATGCACGTGATAATCCAATTTATCGCCTTCATAATGCAGACCTAATTCAAGATTATTTGATTTCTCGACATCCAGATCTTCATTCCCTCGCTCATAAGTATTGGTTGCGAAGTGAATCCCGTCTGCATAGAGTTCCTGAGCAAGTGGCAAACGTTGTTGATGTGAACCCACTACAGAAAGCTTATAGTTTGGTGCAAATTCCCAATTGGCAGCCGTGGATGCAGATACACCTGTATCGGAATAATCTTTTTTACGACGAGAGTCGACATCCACTTTTTGATGCTCAACGCGTGCGCCCAACTCAACATGCACATCGCCAAGTTGCTTATGCTCTAACCCAAATAAACTGTATTTTTCAGTTTTGGTATCAGGCATCACGACAGCCTCATGGAAATGGTCATCATGTGGCTCTAATTGACCTGAAAGATCAATCTTTTGTTGGCTATATTGCGCTCCAACTACACCTTCCCAACCTGCAACTGGCACATGTACCAACTCTAGACGACTATCATAACCCTTACTTTTAAAGTTACTGATGATTTCATTTTCTTCCAGTTCATCATGTTCATAGTCAGTAAAACTGGCATGTGCACGTAGTTTTTCTACACCGGCAAAAGGGTTATTCAGTTCGGTACGCAGATCATAACGATGTGACTCTAAATCGACCCACGGTCCGCCATGCGCATGTTCGCCTTCTTCAGTACCATCATCATGTGGAGGACATGCCAATTGATTGCGATCATTCTCATCAGGCCCACAACCATGATATTCATGACTATGTCCCGGCAAGCCATATTGATCCTGACGGTTACTATAGGACAATCCAACAAAACCACGGTCATGAATCCATGCTCCACCAATATTGACTGTCTGCCCTTCAGTAAAAGTATTGCCCACACGACGTTCTTTATGAAAGTGTGAGTGATCTCCATGCGGCTCTTCTACTACATAATCCGGCGCAATATAATCATTGGCTTTACGCTTTGAGCCTTCTACCCGCAAAGCAAAGTTTTCACCAATACCCGCTGTCACACCAGCACTTGCCAGTTTTTCATCACTGCCTGAATTATAACGCAGGCCGACCGTACCTTCCAGACCACCTTCAGGCATTTGAGTTGGGATTTTTTGATCAGTGACATTCACCAACCCACCGACTGTACCGGCACCATAAAGCAATGTAGATGGACCGCGAATCACTTCGACCTGTTTCGCCATAATCGGATCAACGGTGACAGCATGGTCAGGAGACAAAGTGGATACATCCGCTGTTTCAGAAGCATGCTGCAACACTTTCACGCGTGGACCATCTTGACCACGAATCACCGGACGGCTTGAGCCTGAACCATATTGATTAGAATAAACACCAAGCTCATCTGCCAAGGCATCACCAATGGTAGTGGCACGTTCAGACAGCGCTTTCTGATCCACGACCTGATCCGCAACCGCAAAATCCGCCGCAGTCTGGTGTCCATGGTCTGAACCGGGATAGAAGATGAGGATTGCTCTGCAAATACTGTAGGCGCAACTACAGCAAAAATTGACAATGTTATTAGATTCTTAGGGAAGGACATGACCGAAGCTCAAATTCAGTAATCTGGATGAATGTTATAATATAACATTTCATTGTTTTTGCAATCCTTTACGACACTCAGTGATATATTTTATCAAATGGAGCGTAAAACTCCGTCCTTCATGACAGAGATATAAGTGACACGACATAAAATGTCGTTGGATTTTTTTTAAATTCACACTTTTAATTTAACATGAGCTAATATAAGCCCATGAAAACACTTAAATTACGAATAAAAGACAAACATTGCAAGGTGCTAGACCAATTAGCATCTGAGGTGAACTTTGTCTGGAATTATGTCAATGATTTAGGGTTCAAACATTTAAAAAGAAAAGGTGAATTTCTATCAGCTTACGATGTATCGAAATACACAAAAGGCGCATCTAAAGAATGCAGCCTACATAGTCAAACCATTCAGGCTGTGACAGAAGAATTAGTAACAAGACGCAAGCAATTCAAAAAAGCAAAGCTAAAATGGCGTGTAAGTAACAAGAAATCAGCAAGGCGCTCTCTTGGTTGGATACCCTTTAAAAAAGTAGCCATCAAATCTGCTGATGGATCTGTTCAATACGGTAAGCACCAATTCAAGCTATGGGACAGCTACGGATTAAGCCAATACAGCATTAAAACAGGCGCATTCGTTGAGGATGCTCGCGGGCGCTGGTATGTCTGCCTGGTGGTGGATAGCCCTAAAGCTGAGAAACCCACCACTACCAAAGCGATTGGTATTGATCTTGGCTTAAAAGATATTGCGACCTGTTCGGATGGAACTATCATTTCCAATCCCAAGTTCTATCGAAAATATGAACAGAAACTAGGAATTGCTCAACGAGCGAGAAATAAAAAGCGTGTCCGTGCATTACACGCCAAAATTGCAAACTGTCGTAAAGACCATTTGCACAAGGCCAGCACCCAACTGGTGAGGGAGAATGCACTGATTGTTGTAGGTGACTTGAGTGCGAAGAAACTGCTCAAAACCAGGATGGCGAAGTCGGTCCTGGATACAGGATTTTCAGCACTCAAAACAATGCTCAAGTATAAATGCGAGAACGCAAGCGTATTGTTTGAAGAAGTCAATGAGTCCTATACCACCCAGATCTGCTCGTGCTGTAAGCAAATATCAAGCAGTAGTCCGAAAGGTAGGGTTGATCTTGGAATGAGAGAATGGACATGCCAGAACTGCGGTACAGCCTGGCAGCGGGATTTAAATTCTGCCCTGAACATTCTTGCGCTTGGGCATAAGCGTCTAGAAGTAGGAATCTCCCTCTTTTAAGAAGGAGAGGATGTCAATAGAATGTCCTTTGAATATTTTTGATTACATTAAAACATCATTTTTATGCCTTTTACCTTGTCGCATGCTGTGCTTGCTCCCCCTATTTCATATTTGACTGGGAATAGACTCCCTGTTGCTGCGCTGGCCATTGGGAGCATGGTTCCCGATCTACATCGTCTGTTTACTCATACTAATTCTAATATTACCCATTTATGGTCTTCGTTGATTCATCCGGATCTCTGGATTGGTCTGGCTTTTTGCGCAGTCTGGTACCTAATTTACCGGCCCGTGATTTACCGTTTCATCGGTATTCAGCATGATTTAAAGATTCACAATATCCTTTCAGCACTAAAATTCATCCTGGTGATGTGTCTTGCACTCATCATTGGTACAGCCACCCATTTAATCTGGGATGGACTGACTCACGTCGATTTTCGAACTTTTGCCTTCCATGACGTCTTAGCCCAACATTTTCAGTTGTTTGGACAAAGTTATCCGCTGCACCGGATTTTACAGATTGGTACCTCAGTGATTGTCTTGCCTCTTATCTTGTGGATGAGCCTGCATTACTATAAAACTCATCAGCAATATCTTGCAGTCAGCCTAAGAATCAAGTCTTTCGCCTGGGGCTTATTGCTCTTTTCTATATTTACCGGCCTATTTTCGGTCTGGGATTATGCGCGCTATATTTCTACGGAAGTCTGGCAATCGGACCTCTATTATTTTACTGGTCGCTCTATCAATGAATTTAGTCAAGGCTTTTTGATCACCTTCAGTCTGGGCTGTTTATTGTTTTTATTTTTAGACAGAGATCGCAGGATGGGTTAAACAAAGCACTGGCTTTGCGCCTATTCACTTTAAAATGATATTGTTTTTGACCCAAGTTCTTGTGACAACATGCCCAAAGAGGCATAATCCTACCTTTACTCAAAGCGGTACGCTGTTTACGTATTCGCTGACCTTAACCCATATAGTTGGATTTCTAACGCTATGATGCGAACTCATTACTGCGGTTCTTTAACCGAAGCTCAAATTGACCAAACCGTAACATTATGCGGTTGGGTACACCGTCGCCGTGACCACGGTGGTGTAATCTTCCTTGACATGCGTGACCGTGATGGTCTTGTTCAAGTGGTTATTGACCCAGATACTCCTGAAGCATTCGCAACTGCTGATAAAGTACGTTCAGAATTTGTATTAAAAATTACAGGCCGTGTACGTCGCCGTTATGAAGGCACAGAAAATGCCAATATGGTGAGCGGTCAAATCGAAGTCTTGGGTAAAGAAATTGAAGTTCTTGCTCAGTCTGAAACTCCGCCATTCCCTTTGAATGACGAAAACACCAATATTTCTGAAGAAATCCGTTTGAAATACCGTTTCCTGGATATCCGTCGTCCAGAAATGCTAGATCGTTTACGCTTCCGTTCTAAGTTAACCAACCTGATTCGTAACTACTTCGAAGACAATGGTTTCTTAGACGTTGAAACACCAATTTTGACACGTGCGACTCCTGAAGGTGCGCGTGACTATTTAGTGCCAAGCCGTGTATCTAACGGTAGTTTCTACGCACTGCCACAATCTCCACAGCTATTCAAACAGTTGTTGATGGTGGGCGGTATTGATCGTTACTACCAAATTGCTAAATGTTTCCGTGACGAAGACTTACGTGCGGATCGTCAGCCAGAATTCACCCAAATCGACGTTGAAACATCGTTCATGAGTGACGATGACATCATGGATTTAATGGAAACTTTAACCGTGAAGATGTTCAAAGAACTTCTAGACGTAGAGTTTGATAAATTCCCACGCATGACCTACAACGATGCAATGCGTGACTATGCATCTGACAAACCAGATATGCGTATTCCGTTGAAACTGGTTGACGTTGCAGACTTGATGCAAGACGTTGAGTTCAAAGTATTCGCAGGTCCTGCAAAAGATCCTAAAGGCCGTATCGTTGCGCTTCGCGTACCGGGTGCGGGTTCACTTCCACGTAGCGCGATTGATGAATACACCAAATTTGTAGGCATCTACGGTGCACGCGGTTTGGCTTACATCAAAGTCAACGAACTTGAAAAAGGTATCGAAGGTCTTCAATCTCCAATCGTGAAATTCATCGAGCCAATCGTGCTTGATCTATTGAAACGTGTTGGCGCTGAAAATGGCGACATCGTATTCTTCGGTGCAGACAAAGCGAAAGTTGTTAACGATGCCATGGGCACGCTTCGTGTGAAGATCGGTCATGACCTTAAATTATCAACTTGTGAGTGGGCGCCACTTTGGGTTGTTGATTTCCCAATGTTCGAAGAAACTGATGATGGCAAATGGACCTCTGTTCACCACCCATTCACGCTACCAAAATCAAGCGTTGAAGAAGTGAAGAACAACCCAGGTGCAGCATTATCTGTTGCTTACGATATGGTATTGAACGGTACTGAAATCGGTGGTGGTTCACTGCGTATTCATAACCTTGAAATGCAAAAAGCGATCTTTGAAGCATTAGGTATTGGCGAAGAAGAAGCAGAAGAGAAATTCAGCTTCTTATTAAATGCATTACGTTACGGTGCTCCTCCGCATGGTGGTTTGGCATTTGGTCTTGACCGTCTGGTGATGCTCATGACTGGTGGTGCTTCTATTCGTGACGTCATTGCATTCCCGAAAACCAAGACTGCTGAATGTCCATTAACGCAAGCACCTGCTCCAGTTGAATCAAATCAACTGCGTGACCTTGGTATTCGCTTACGTGAAAAACCAAAAGCTGAATCTCAAGAATAATTCTTGAAGTATTAAGTGAAAAAGCTCTGCCTCGTGCGGGGCTTTTTTTGTAAGATTGAGTCGTATCTGGAACAGTGGCATAATAGCCACAGTTTTTAATCTAAGGTAATTAGCAATGGCTATGCGTCCTGCAGTTCGTAATCGCAGCATTATGCTTATTGTATTTTCAGTGGTTCAATGGCTGTTCATGCGCTATATCCTTGCCAACAATCTGTTCAACCTCGATACCAATGATCGTATTGTGTATTTTTGCCTGAGCAGTATTTTAGGTGCCCTGCTGATTTTTGTAGGTTTGATTTATATGGTGCTGAAGGGCAATCCGGACAAAGACCTATAATCTGACCATCTGGATACCATGTACACCCTACTCAAAAATTTCTCTAAGCTTCCACTAAGATTCATTCAAAATCTTGCGCAACTGGCTGGATCTCTTTTGTATCTCAGCCATTCTTCTGCACGCCGAGTGACCGAGATTAACCTGGCCTCTGCCTATCCTGAACTTTCGGAAGCTGAACGGGCTGATTTGACCAAAAGCAGCCTGAAAAGTCAGTGCATGACGTATGCAGAATCAGTCAAGATTTGGGGATCATCACCAGACTATGCGCTGTCTTTGATTCAAGATGTGCAGGGCGAAGATATTTTCCTGAAAGCTTTGCAAAATCCTCATGGCTGCTTGGCTGTAGTGCCTCATTTTGGTACGTGGGAACTTTTAAATGTCTGGGTGAATCAACACACCTCTCCTGTGATTATGTACAAACCTAGCAAAAATGAAGAGATCGATCGTTTTATGCTGGAAGCCAGACAACGTCTGAATGCGACCCTTGTTCCAACCGATGATTCTGGTGTGCGTGCTGTATTTAAGCATTTAAAACAGGGTGGTTTTTCTGCAATTTTGCCGGATCATGTTCCTAAAGAATCTGGTGGAATCTATTCTTATTTTTATGGTCAAAATGCGCTGTCCTCTACGCTTCTTTCCAAACTGGCAGCTAAAACGCAATGCTCTGTAGTTGGGCTTAGTTGTTTAAGACGTGAAGATTTGTCCGGTTATGATATTCATGTCACCGAATTATCCTCCGATATTTTATCGAGAGATTTGCAGCTTTCTGTTGATACTTTAAATAAAGAAATGGAGCGCATGATTAATGTCGCTCCGGAACAGTATTTGTGGGGGTATAAAAGGTTTAGGAAAATAATTGATGAAAGTAATATTTATCAATAAATTTTAATTATTCAATTAAATCACTTAAAGTTAACTTAATATCGATTCCTAGCTTTGTTGTTCGTGCATTAACTTCATTATGTCGTTTAACAATCTTTTTAGTACTTTTTGACAGTAGAGAAGAACGCATTATCCATTGATAAATTGAATTTCTTTGCTCATATTTCTGTATCCAACGCTTATCTCTACTTGCTTGTAATTGTTCAATACTAGGTTGAATCTTATCCCCATATAAATTACGAGATGTATCAAAAATAAATGTATAGTTTGGTGGTAGCTTTTTTAATGTAATAAGGCCTGCATCATGCCACTCATCAACCAAGTTTTGTAAAATAATCTGATCCCAAATAGTTGGATTTTGCAACATACGCTTCTCCCATTCATCCATCAGAGAATGTGCATTTTTAGTGTCATTTATAAAAATAGTACTACTAATTAAACGCTTATTATCTATGTAATGTACTGCAATATCTTCTTCAATTGCATTGAAGTATGGCCGGATATCCTCAAGAATTATAGCATCAGCATCAACAAATAAAAGTGGGCCATGAGTTTCACGACGCATTTGCGAAATAAACACAGGCTTAAATGCAATAATGGTTTGCCAGTCATCTTTTGAAAATTGCTTTAATAGAATATGAATATTAAATTTTTTTGCTGATTCAGCTAAAATTTGAGCATGCTTCGTATATAGTTTATCATCTGTATGAAAACCAAAAACTGTCAACATTAAGAATCCTTTTAATTTTCTACCAATTTAAGTTTAAAATCATAGATAAAAGTGTGATAAAAAACTATAATTTTAAATTTTTTTCGTAATTATATAACAATATAATACACATAAGTTATTGTAATTTATTTAAAAACCAAAGAAGTCATTGAAATAAATTCGATTATTTTATTTAAGTTTTAATTATAATAGAATAAATAAAAAACATAGTAAATCTTATGTAACCCGAATCGTGGATAAGAAATTGACTTGAAAAATAAGAGGACTAGAGCCATCAGTTGAGTTACCACACCAAACTCACAACTCTAGTCCTGATGTTCAATAGTACCGAATTATTCTGCGTAATTGATGATTTTTTTCTTAAATTTGAATCAACTTATTGGGAGTTTCTCAAACAAAACCGTGGTTCCTTAAGAATCAGAACTGCTCAACTTACAATTTCAGAAATCTGCTTTATTGCCATTTGGTACAAATGCTCTCATTTCAATAATTTCAAAGCCTTTTTCACCTGGTTAAAAGAAGATAAAAGCCATTTATTTAAGTACTTGCCTTGCTATCAAAGGATGATTCATCTGATCAATATGCATGAATTAGCTCTACACGCTTTACATGTGGCACTGATGAAAGGTCAAGATACACAATATTTATGGATTGATTCAACAACTCTGCCAGTTTGTAAAAATCAACGTATTCAGCGTCATAAATCATTAGTCCAAATTGCATCACGTGGTAGAAGCTCAATGGGCTGGTTTTATGGCTGTAAATTACATATTGCGATGAATCAATTTGGTGAAATTGCCTGTTCTGCTTTATCGAATGGACATGTTGCTGACATAAAAATGGTTGAGCATTTGGTTGAAGGCTTAAAAGCAAAGCTCTATGCAGATCGAGGTTACATCAGCCAAGAATTAAAAATTAGATTAAAAGATCAAGGTATTGATTTAATTACTTATCATAGGAAGAATATGCAGGCTATTCAACTCTGTACATCAGATGAATATCACCTAAGACAACGCAATAAGATAGAAACATTATTCAGTTTATTGAAGGGGCAATACAATTTAGTAACGAGTAAAGCACGTAGTCTTCATGGATTTCTGAGTGGAATTTATGCTTCGCTATGTGCATATCAACTCACTCATCAAAATAAGCCAAAAATTCAAATTATGAAATCATTGGCTTAAACAGGATTCGGGTTATGTAGTCTTTGTTTTTATATAGTCTTTGTTTTAATATACATTATCATATCACAAAATAATTGATAAAAATGAGTCTCAAAACAATCAAAATTTTTATAGGCTGTGACCCAAACAACTGTGATTTAGAACAAATGATGGTTTTAGACTACAGCATTAAAAAACATACCCAGCAGCCTGTAGAAATTATTTGGATGCAACTTTCGCGTGATCCTTCTAGCTATTGGTATTCTGATCCGAAATCGAATCAAGGATGGAGAACAGAAAACTGGGCGACACCTTTTTCCGGATTTCGGTGGGCTATTCCAGAGTATTGTCAATTTCAAGGTAAAGCCATTTACATGGATACAGATGTCATTGTACTCGATGATCTTGCACTACTCTGGGAACATCCTATTGAAGCCAATGCTATTGTGGCAGCCAAGGGGGGGGGAAGCTCAGCCCGTTTATGCACTTGTGTCTGGGATTGTGAAAAGGCCAAACATTTTCTTCCTAGAATTGAGGAATTAAAAAGTAACCCTGCCAGTCATCAAAGTCTGATGAGACAAATTCAAAAAGAACCGTCATTGGTTCAAGCTTATAATGATCATTTTAATTGCATCGATGGTGAAAATCTAAGTATCAACGAGATTAAAATTTTGCATTATTCCGATATGGGCACCCAGTTTAGTCACAAATATTCAATTCCTCGTCTTCAACACAATAATTCAACACATTGGTTTGATGGCGAAATTATTCCTCACCCCCGAGCGGACCTGACAACACTTTTTGACCAATACTATCACGAAGCCCTTTCTGCCGGATACCAACTTGAGGACTATACAATTACACCCTACGGAAAATTTCACAAAGCATCTCAAAAGAAATACTCGGGCAATAACATTACTCGGTCAGAAACATCCCAGCCTTGGTTTAAGAGGCTCCTGAGCAAGTTTAAAACCAAGCGTGATTCATTTAATTTAGATCATTAATCCTCTAAGCAACTGAATTATCTTATCAATTAGATTATTCTCAAATAAACTTGATATAACTCATAGAAATAAGCTATGAAAGAGACAAGAATATGTGTGGTTTAATTTTCAATCATTTCGTTCGAAATTTGACAAAATATACCTATAAACTTTTAAAACCGAGTACTTACAAACACAACAGACGCTATTGGCCTTTTTACCGTGTGGTTCGTAATGCATCGGGTCAAATTGATCAAGTTTTTTTTAGGAATACCTTAATTGCAGACCATACGCTTAACTTAAAGAATAAACATTCAAAATGTATGCTGATCGCAACAGGACCATCGATTAAAAAGATTCCTGATAAATTTTTTAAATATGAGAAACTGGACTATATTGGCGTCAATGGAGCAATCGCTTTGAATGAGGTCACTTTTCAACACTATGTCATTATTGATCATGATTTTGTACAAAATCGTTTTGATCTCGTTGAGCGGGTTTTAGACATAGCATGCAATTTTTTCACCACCGCACGTTGCTTAGACTATATTCTAAGAAAAGTAAAAATCGAACAGATTCGTTGCCAATTTA
Source organism: Acinetobacter lwoffii (assembly GCA_013530545.1). GTDB lineage: Bacteria > Pseudomonadota > Gammaproteobacteria > Pseudomonadales > Moraxellaceae > Acinetobacter > Acinetobacter lwoffii_G. The sequence continues at coordinate 37,181 of SPVA01000103.1, read as the reverse complement.
AAATTATTGAAATCACGAGTAACTGTAAAAATGAACTTTTTATGGGAAACACTATTCATGTTGATGAAAAAGTTAAGAGTAATTACTTCTACAATGGTTTTGGCTTTTCTACACACATGTATGACACAGTATTTGACTACTATACCGTGGCTTATACCGCATTACAGATTATGTCAGGATTAAATTACCAACATATCTATATTGCAGGTGTGGATATGAATAACTTCGACCTACCACGATTTTATGAAACTTTAGATGCAAAACAACCTACCTTATTAAACCAGCACACCCAATCAATCATAGCGGCATTTGAAACAGCAGCCTATTTCTTTGAAAGTCAAAAAGTGTCTGTTTATAATCTTTCACCCCATAGTCTTATCAAATCATTTAAGAAATTAACGCTCGAACAAGACACCATCCTCTAAGTGGTTCAGATCATCCAACCTGATAGAGCGTTAAGATAAGGTTTTACTCTGATCATCATGGAAATCTAGCAGTGAATCTTGAAAATACATTCCTTTTTCATAAAATTCGCCTATATGTTTACGCTCTTTACCGGCAAATTTAATCAATTTAGGGTATTCACCTGAATGATGATTGATGGCCATTTCAATTAATGTTTTTTCTTTGACCCATTTATTTTTTACCTGATAGTAAAAGGCATTTTGATCACAATCAATTAAAGTAATACTAGGCAATGCTTTCAGCATAATCACCTGACACACCACATAGGAAATCAGGTACTCTAAATTACTAATCTTTTGAAATATTCTCTCATAATTTGGCACAGTACGTTTAATTTCATTGATATATGTTTTAGGGCCAACCTGCATGGCGTTCATTAACTCATCAAACCAATCTTTAAAAAACCTATTGTTAGGAGTCGTTGCTAAAAGCCAATTCTCGATGACTGGAGAATCAATATTGATAGTGTTTTTTTTACGATAATAGGCAAAACTTTCGGTCTGATTTTGAGAAACCAACTCTTGAATCCAATCTAAATTTTCATAAACGATAATACTTGCATCTAACCAGATTCCTCCATAAACATAAAGTAATTTAAATCTGATTAAATCAGCTTTATGCTGAGGTAGATGAATATTTAAAGAATCAAAATCTATCTGTATAAATTGATCAACAGTTGTTGGTGTTAAAAAATGAACCTCATAATTTGCATTTATTAGCTTTATATTTTCTATGCATTTTTCCACAAATAATGGTACATCCCCCTCCCAATACAGCCAAATCAGCTTAGGTATTTTAACTTCTTCTGGCTTTGGATTAAGCGTAATCATATTTGCGTAATTATGAATTTTTAAATTCGTGCCTCTAATCTTGTAAAAATACATGATATAAAACTTAAGCATATAATAAGTTTTTTTAAATATTTTCATCTAAATTATTTCCAACATGCTCATTGATTTATTCCTTTAATGATAAATATTCAATTATTAAGATATTCGATGAATTTTAAGAATTTAGCAGATATTTTAGTGCATGATAACGATCACGCCACATACGCTTCTGCTTTTTAAAGCCATATGATTTACTACGATTTTCAAGCATTTTTCGAGAAATCCCCTGAGTAGCAACCGTTCCCAAAATATCACTATCGACCCCTGCTGGCTTCACTAGTGGTGGCCAAATCCCTAAACCTTTGCCATTTTGACTTAACCAAGACTGGAAGAAGATATCAACCGGCATATTTATAGTTTTGCCTGCCTCAACAAAAGACTGTGCTCCCTGCCGCGACCAGATTAGCCCTAGGCCACGAATTGGGAAATAAAAAGCATGCCATAGACTTATATCCCCTATTTGCGTAATATCTTTTGCTAGTTTTTTCTTTTTTGCAGCAATATTAATAAGATACCAGTTTAAATCTTGATGTTGGTGCAAATATTCAATGATGCTGTCAATTTTAATCTTAAAGTCACTATTAATTTTAAGGTCATCTTCCAGAACCACTAAATAATCTGCATCAGTGGCTAAAAATTTTTCAGCACATCCATAATGACTTAAATAACAACCTAACTCGGAATTCATTAAACTACGACCTAATACCTTATTAGTTTGATCGTCATTATAATTTATGAATTCAGAGAGTGCTTTACCCCGACCATCATAAGCAGCAAAACGTTCAAACCTCCAGCCCACACTATTAAGCTGCTGAGTTGCTGCAGCTAGACGCTCATCACTTCCGTCTAAATTAATTAAATAAGTTACAACTTTCATGATTAACTCTTAATGCTGAATAGATAGAGGTAAATAGTTTTTAAATTTAGCAATTAAAGCCAAAGATACCTTTTCTGCTTCTTTTGGATCAAATTGATCTAAACTCTGAATACAACCGAATTTAACAGCTGGATTATTCAGGTCTGATAAAAATGTAGATACTAAAGTCTCATTTTTTAAGTAAGCGATATTTATATCATCACACAATATTGTTTTTTCTTCTCGAATTTTTAAATGATTATTCAGCCCTACTGGTAAAAATTGAAAAGCACTTCTAAAACGATGCTTAATCTGTTGAGTTAACGTTGTAGGGTATTTTTGAAAATACTTTTGTAGTACATCACGATCCAATATATGGGGACGATGATGAATTTCATAATATTTATTAAATCCACATAATTCAGCACTAAGCATTTGAGCAATTGTATATTTAGGCTGTAAAGGTTTACCAAAATATTTATTAAGACCTTTACGTAGATTAAATTTTGCTTTAATTAAGGAGTTATTTTCCCAATGTCCATAGACTTTTATCTGGTCACCAACTAAAAAATCATCTAATTCAGATGAGGCATTAAAGAAGAAATCATCATTCAAATAAATAAAATACTTTGATAACCCTGGAATATTCCAAAGCATGGTTTCAATACTTAAAGAATTAAATGTAGGCAAGTATTGCTCATGACCAGCAAATATTGTTCTATGATCAATTATTTTTATCTGCTCAGGAGCACATAATCCCTGTTCGAAAAAATCATGAATATGTGCAGGCTGCTGTTCATCCGTAATAATATAAATTGTTCCAAAATAGGGAACATATTTAAGAATTGAAGCAATTGAAAAATAGATTTCATCATTACTAGCAAATCGAGTTTCTTCTGCTGAACCTTTTACGATATTAGTAGATTGAAACTGTTGCCTTTTAAGTCGATGCTTTACATCATTGCCATCGACCCACGCAATAACAAAATCTATTTTTTCCATAATACTTCTAATCAACAATTAGCTTGAATAAACTCTATAACTTACTGCCAAGCATCCTTAATCCACTGCGATGGCAATACATAACGGTACCATTTCCCACCACCACCATTCACTGCATCTGGCGGATTAATTTCACCATGGAATACAATAATTTTAGCACCTTCAGGCTTCACAGGCGGCTTAAAATAAGCCATCGGAATTTTTTGCAGGCAGTGATATTTGTAGCTTTTACACCAACTCTCTGGCCAGTAGCTCAGTTTCTTCTCTCGATCTACATACCAGGACAGATAAGCCTGTTCATTACGGAATTTTTGACGAATTTCATCAAAATGTTCACGGAAATAAGGTAACAGACCTGGGAAAGCACCCAGTTTAAACCGATAAACCGAACTGTTACCGGTAATACGCCAAGGACGTTTCCAGTCATGAATAATCAGGAAGTCACCCGGATAGGTAAAGAACTCATCGATATTATCGACAATCACCACGTCAAGATCGAGGAAGAGTGCATTGCCTTCCAAACCATACAGATCAGGCTCAAAAGTGGACAGCTTGTTCCAGCCACGCTCAGGCGCACCTTCAGGCAATGCCAGAGGTGGAATAGGGAAACATTGTACTGCAGGATCAATGCCTTCAGTACGATCCGTCAGACAGACCATTTTAAAGTCGACTGTCGTATGTCGTTTAACCATATTGTATAAACGATTGACGTATTCCGAACCGTATTTGGTTCCCCATTTCATACAAATAACGATGTTACTCATTGCGTATGCCTAAGCTCATCTTAAAATCTTCTTGATGCTGAATATGATGACATAAGTTCAGCAGAATAAGTACATCCGTTAAAAAAAACCTCTCAAATGAGAGGTTTTTTCAATCAGTAAATTCTGAATTACTTCACATATGTTAACCAGTGTGCATATTTAGGATCTTTGCCCTGAACTGCATCAAAATATGCTTTCTGGATTTGAGTGGTGATTGGACCACGTACACCCTCACCAATCTGACGATCATCGTATTCACGGATTGGTGTTACTTCTGCAGCAGTACCGGTAAAGAATGCTTCATCTGCGATGTAGAACTCATCACGGGTAATACGGCGTTCAATTACATCATAACCCAGGTCTTTAGCAATGGTAATAATGGTTTGACGGGTAATACCATCCAACGCACCACCTGCGATGTCAGGCGTATGAATCACGCCATCACGTACCAGGAACACGTTTTCGCCTGAACCTTGGCATACATAGCCTTGTGGGTCGAGCAGCATTGCTTCGTCATAACCTGAATGTGCCACTTCCTGATGTGCAAGAATCGACAGCGTGTAGTTACCAGATGCTTTTGCTTTACACATGGTCACGTTCGGATGATGGTGAGTAAATGAAGAAGTTTTTACGCGAATACCCTTCGCCATCGCTTCTTCACCGAGGTAAGCACCCCAGCTCCATGCCGCAACTACGGCATGAATGGTATTGTCAGTTGCAGCGATACCGAGTTTTTCAGAACCAATAAAAATAATTGGACGTAAATAGCAAGACGCTAATTTGTTTTCACGAACAACATCAATTTGAGCCTGTTCTAATGCCGCTTGATCAAATGGAACTTTCATTTGATAAATTTTTGCAGAATTCAACAAACGCTTCGTATGTTCTTTTAGACGGAAAATAGCCGTGCCATTCGGGGTTTCATAAGCACGGACGCCTTCAAACACACCCATGCTGTAATGCAAAGTATGTGTTAATACGTGAGTTTTTGCCTCACGCCAGTCAACTAGTTGTCCATCTTGCCAAATGAAACCATCACGATCAGCCAAATTCATGCCACAAACTCCAATTTCTCACAATTATTCACTATCCAGTACAAAGTCTGCACTTGGATCAATCAGTCTTTGCCATAACTTGCAAACGGTCATTCGGGTATCGTGCCAGTCGCTTGCAGACACTTGCATGGATTGATTTGCAAGGGCTAAGCGATGGCTCTCGGCGCGTTCACGGAGATAAGCTTGAATCAGAGCAGTCGCATCGTCGCTGGATAAGCAACCTGATTTTGCGGCATCCTCAAGAATTCGTACATTGTCGGAGAAATGGGCGAGATCTTTATTCGTCCCACTCCAAGCCAACACCGCATACTGTGCCATAAATTCGATGTCTACGATACCACCTGCATCTTGTTTTAAATGAAAAATACCATGTTTTTTTTGCTCTTTAGAAGAACCGAGATGCTCCTTCATTTTCTGACGCATTTTCAGTACTTCTGCCCGTACATAATTTTCATCGCGAGGCTGAGTCAAAATATCCCGGCGTAAAACTTCGAACTTTTTTCTTAAACTCATTTCACCCGCAATTGGACGGGCTCGTACCAAAGCCTGATGCTCCCACAACCAGGCGCTCTTGAACTGATACTGTTCAAAAGCTTTCAAACTGGTGACCAAAAGTCCAGCTTCGCCCGATGGACGCAAGCGGGTATCTACTTCATATACGCGTCCGTCCAAGGTTTGCGTGGTCATCAGTGACATGAATTTTTGTGCCACGCGCATGGCAAACTCAAAGCCACTGATCGGCTTGAGTCCATCGGTATCGGCCTGTTCACCCATGTAGTGAATAAACACCAGATCCAGATCCGAGCCATAACCCAATTCAATTCCACCGACTTTACCATAACCAATGACTGCAAAAGCCGTATGCTCGACTGAACAGCGCTGCCCTTCTGCATCCAGTGGAAAACCATGTTTTTTTGCAACAATTTGATAGGCCAGATGCAGCGCTGCATTCACCGATACTTCAGCAATATCGGTCAAGGCATCGGAAACTTTCATTAAAGGACTTTCAGCCAGCACATCACTGGCGGCAACGGCCAGAACATTAGATTTTTTAAACAGGCGCAAGACCCGCATCTGGTCTTCGACCTGATCAATTTCAATCCGTAAAAGTTGCTGACGTAAAGAGTCTTCCAGATCCTGACGTTTTGGCAATTCAAAATCCATCGACAGGAATTCATCCAGTAGCACCGGATAATGGGTCAGTTCTTCACAAATCCAGGGGCTGACCGTGGCCATCTTCACCAGTCGCTGCAACGCCCCTTTACTCTCAATTAACATCACCAGATATACCGTACGGCGCATCACTGATTCAACTAGGGGCATTAAGCGTACCAACGCCACCTGAGGATCATTTGACTGTAAAACGGCTTCAATTAAATGCGGCCAAAAGGTTTTTAAACGTTGTACCGCCTTTGCCGGTAATTTTTTTAAGGCATGCCCATTCCAAAACTCATAAACGAGATTTTTCGCATTCTCATCCAACACCTCTTTGAGTTTCTTTTCCAGCTGTGAAAAACTTTCAACCAAGGTATCTGGACCATTTTCCTTAATTAAATGATCAAACTGATACATCACCTTGTCACGTTTCTCATTGAGATATGCCATAAAGCTGTCCCAATCAGCAAAACCAAGCGTGTCCGTTATACGCGCCCTTAACTCTGGCTCTGTCGGTAGTGATTGCGTTTGCTGGTCATTCAGTGCCTGAATCGCGTGCTCGACCCGACGCAGGAATAAATAGGCATCTTCCAGATCCTGCACCGCCTGTTCATCCAGTAACTCGGCATCATCCAGATGATTTAGATTCACCAGACATTGCCGATCCTGCAATTCAAGTTTGGCCCCGCCATAAATCAATTGAAAGACCTGCACGATAAATTCGACTTCACGAATGCCGCCCGCACCGAGCTTGATATCATCTTCAATATTACGGCGCTGTACTTCGCGCTCGATCATGGCTTTCATTTCGCGCATGGCTTCAAAAGCGCTGTAATCGACGTACTTGCGAAATACAAATGGACGGGTCATCTCCAGCAGCTCGTCGCCCTCTGGACTTGGATTGACAATACGCGCTTTAATCCAGGCATAACGTTCCCATTCACGCCCATGCTGGCTCAGATATTTTTCCAAGGCCGCGTGGCTAATGGCTAGCGCTGAACCATCACCCCAGGGACGCAGGCGCATATCCACCCGGAATACAAAGCCATCCGCCGTGATCTGATCCAGCAAATGAATCAGTTTTTGTCCCCACAGGATGCAAAACTGCTGCACATCAATACATTTACGTCCATCGGTTTCACCCTGCTCATCGAAGGCAAAAATCAGGTCAATATCACTGGAAAGATTGAGTTCTTGGGCGCCGAGTTTCCCCATGGCAATGACAATCAGATCTTGGACTTTTCCGTTATAGCCGATTGGCTGGCCATACTTGGCAACGACCGGAATACGGGCAAAATCTTTCGCCGCACAGATGCAGGCATCGGCAAAATCGGAGAGCTCTTGGGTGAGAGTAATGACATCGGTGAGTTGATTGGCATCCTGCCAGATCCAGCGAAACATCAAACGAGCCCGCAGAATACGCATTGCGCGCATCCACGTTGCTTCATCGCTTATATTCAGGATGCAGTGCTGCACCAGCTGATCAATATATTCCCGACTGAGTGAGCCTTGAAACTGATCAATTGCATAATCCTGTTCCAGTAAACTCTGGTGATTGGCCAATACCTGTTCGGTATATTGGCTAGCTCTTAAGGTTTTCTGCAATTGTGCCGCATTCATCACTCAACTCTTCCCCTGAAACATTCTGCTTAGTTTTGACATACTCCCACCACTTTCACGATGTTCAAGTGGGGGATTCTAAAAGTAAAAGCTCTTAGGTGACTTCCTCACGGATTTCACTTGCTTTCTGCTTCGCAAGGCGACCTTTACCGCATCCACCCTCCACAGACAAAACGGTATGTCCTACCGCCAAAATATTGCGAGAAGCATTAATATCTGCATTCTCGCCAAAGCTACACTCGACACAACTAAAGACGTGACCACATGAACTACAAGTCTGACTTGTATATTTAGGGTCAACTTTAACGAGTAAACCACCTCGCCATTGCTGTTTGTACACCAACATATTAACAAGCATTGACCAACCTTGATCCAGGATTGATTTATTTAAGCCGGACTTGGCTTTAACATTCTTTCCTTTTTTCTCGATTGAGCCTTTCGCTGACTTCGACATATTGGCTACTTTTAAGTCCTCAACTACGATCATTGCGTGGTTTTTGCTGAGCGTTGTGGTGACTTTGTGCAAGTAGTCATGCCGAATATTGGCAATATGATGGTGTAATGTATTGATCTTGAGATTCAGCTTTTTCCAATTTTGACTGAACTTGTTTTTCTTTCTCAGCTTGCGCTGAAGCCTAGCCAACTTTACTTGATTGGCCTTGAAACTATTGATCGGGTCGAATACTTGACCACTAGACGTTGTAATTAACTTTTTAACACCTAAATCAATGCCAACGGCTGATTTTGATGGGTGGACTGGTGCTTCTACTGTGTTTTCAGCACCAAATGACACATACCATTTCCCGACATGCTTTGAGATTGTGACGTTCTTAATCTCACCCACAATATTTTGTGATTTTCTGAATTTCACAACGCCAATGTCATTAGGTAACTTAACTTGGTTGCCTTTAACCCAACAATATCTGCCAAATTGAACAATACGAATGGAATCATAACCATCAGATTTCTTTTTGAATCGTGGCATAAGTGGTCTAAGTTGAACTTCACCACCATCGGATAATTTAAAAAATCGTGGCTTCTTAGCTCTAAATGGTTTTTGCTTTAACTTAGCTTGTTCCTTTTTGTTAAAAAACTTCCCCCAAGCATCACCAAGATCACGAACTTTTTGTTGGAGTGAAACGCCATTTGAGCTGTTTTCTAGAAAAGCACATTCAGGTTTTTTGCGTAATTCAGGAATTTTATTGACTAAATTAACTTTGTTGATTCGCTCATTATTAGCAAGCATCTCGAACGAAACAGCTAAAATTTGATTCCAAACAAAACGTGCAGAGCCAAGCAACTTGTTTAAAACAAGCTCCTGTTCCGCATTAGGCTCAAGCCTAAATTTGTACGCTTTGTTGATCTTCATTTCGCCTTAAATCTATTTATATACAGAGACTTAATGCAAATTATTCTATCATATTGCACTAAAAAAAGTCGTGAAATTCACCTCCACCCTAATGTTGGGTGGAGTCCTCTTTCACACTAAAGATAGCAGGAGTTTTGTCTCAGTGGGAATGTTTTAGTTTGAAATTTACCTTTTAAGATTGCTCGATATGTACATCTTCAAGCACCAGTGCCTGATGATCATTGGTGACCATCGGTAAATGCACGGTAAAGGTCGTACCCCGACCCTCTTTGGAATCTACAGCAATTTGACCATGGTTCAGGTCAATAAAGCGCTTGCAGAGCACCAGACCCAAACCTGCCCCTTTCTCTTCAGCTGTGCCTCTGACACTCACACCCAAAGTCGGTTTAAACAGATTCTGCATCTGCTCTTCAGTCATGCCCAAGCCAGTATCCTGAATCGTAATCTTGACCTGCTCGCCTTCCATTTCTGCAGCTAAAATCACTTTACCGCCTTGATTCACCGGGGTGAATTTAAGCGCATTCGACACCAGGTTCTGCAAGACAGAGGTAATCATGTTGATATCCGCATGTACCTTGATGTCTTCAGGAATATTATCAACCAGTTCAATTTTTTTATTTAAGGCCAGACTTTTCAGCACACTGCACACAATATTACTGGATTGTTTCAATTCATAATTAATCGGATGATAAATAAAGCGTCCACCCTCTGCCATCGCCCAAGTCAGCAGGCTTTCCAGCAGGTTATAGGTCGATTGTGCATTATCATATAAATAATCCGCGATGCTCTGGATACTGGATTCGTCCAGAGTGTCACGCTCCTGCGCTAGCACTTCGGAAAAGCCCAGTAAACCATGAAATGGTGCACGCAAGTCATGCGCAATAATCTGGAAAAATTTGGTTTTACTGAAGTTGAGTGCGCATTGCTGTTCATATAATTCTTTCAGTTCAGTATGTTCTTGATTGAGCTGAATTCGAATCACTAAACTTTCAGCAAATTGTTTAATAGTGGCAATATCATCCTGATCAAACCCTTCAGTCTGATCATCAAAGAAAATGACCTGTCCAAAAGACACACCGCTACTTGATTTTAAATTAAGGGCGACTAATCTCTGATGCGCTACACCGAGATTTTTCACATAATTTGACAGTTCTGTATAAGCAGGATGCATCTGGTCAATGACATCTGACTGTTGCAGATACGCAGGCAGATTCACGTTCTGCGGGGCGTGCAAGGCCCGGAAACCGCGCGGACAGCTGTACCAGATATATGGTTCCGTATGGAAGCCGATAATACTGGTTTTAACGTTTAAAACTTTACGGGCGATCTTACAAAAGGTGTCTAATAGGTTGTTAGAGGTATAGACACCTAAAATGAGAGATATACGGCACGAGCTTAATTGCTCCGTATTCTGACCGACCTCTAGCAGTTTTAGTTCCATGTCTGCCTCTCTGAATGTTTATGGAATAAAGAAAACACAGCCGACCAAATTCATACAATCAATAACATAGATTCTATATTTACTCAACGATGAAAACCCACCTCTAGGTTAAAGGATTTGTTAACCTGTTTCTATCCAGATACATTCTTAACTGCAAGATACTGATATTTAATTGATTAAGAATAACTTGAAAATTTACTATTCGAAAAAAATCTACATAAGTATTTGAAATTAATATATCTCACCTAAAATAAGTATCTTTATTTGTATTTACTGTAACACAGTACCGAATAAAAAATACCCACCATCGCTTTTTACTCTATTTAAAGTAAAAGCTAATGATTTTTCAACTATATAGTTTGACCTTATGATTAAAAACAGATTTTATATCAGGCTTCATCTACCTAATAATGCTCAGAATTAATTTTTAATTTTTTAAAATATCTTAACAATTCTAATGTAAGAAATATTTTAAATATCAGCATTTCAACTAAAAACAGACCCCAAAAACCACTGAGGATTGTAAAGAACTTACATTTATTAACAAATTAATTGTGAAAATTTTGTGTTTTTTATCACCCATGCAATTTTAGAAGCTGGAATAGTAATATTAAGATAGATCACTTATAAACTATGCATATCCAAGTCAAGCCAACCGGATTAAAACAGCTATAAAAAAAGCGGCCTAAAAGACCGCTTTTTTACATGGCTACTTAATTGTCAGAAATCAAGGCCACTTGCTGTACATAGTTAAACAGCTTTAATTTAGAAGCATTTACTTCCTCTTCAGGTGCTTGATTCTTTAAATCACGGTGTACCCGAAGATAATGTTGACGTAAGGTATGACGCTCTGTCGCATTATAGGTTTTGGTAAATTCATTGATGGCCGGATCTCCATCTTTGACAATTCGATCCACCCAACGCTGTAATTGAGCTGTCTTTTTAAGACCTTGTTTGGGTGTTAAATAAGACAAAATTACCGTTTCATTTTCATTACGTAATAATTTACCAATCCGTGAAAATTGACGACGACGTGCTTCATGTGAACTAATTGCCTGCACATCAAGCAAGGCATCAATCAAACGCTCATCTACGGGTAAGTTTTTAATTTGTTTAGCGCTCAGCTCTGCAAGCTGCGCACCTAAAGCAGCCATACGCTGGACTGCTTTTTTCTGTTCGGTCTTACTTGCGCGTCCCTCTAAAGAATCAAAATCTTCTTCAGTTAAACTGTTCGGTCGACGTGCCACGATTAATCTGCCTCATAAAATTTTGCTGCAAATAGTGCCTGAATTTCAGATAAGGCTTTGTCCTCGTCTGCTCCTTCAATCACTAAGCGTAAAGTTGTTCCTTTGCCTGCACCAAGCATGAGCAATGACATGATATTTTTGGCATCTACCAATTTGTCAGCCTTGCCAATCTGGATACTGGAACGAAATTTGGTGGTAACTTCTATCAGTTTACCAGATGCGCGTGCATGTAAACCCAGTTTATTAATTACGTCAACTGTCGTATCAATCATGACCAGTGCTTCATTTCTCGATGGAGGACTTGAATAGACCATTTTGCCTCAAGGGCTTTTTTTAGTCTATCCACAATATAAACAGAACGATGCTGACCACCGGTACAGCCAATCGACACGGTCATATAATGACGATGCCCTTCAGCAAAGGTCGGCAACCACTTGTCCAGAAAATGATACAGATCATTGAACATATCCTCGACCTGATCGCTCTTTTGTAAAAACGCCTGCACCGGCTGATCTAGTCCTGAAAATTTGCGCAGTTCCAGTTCCCAATGCGGATTCGGTAAATGTCGGACATCAAAGACATAATCGGCATCCAGTGGAATGCCATGCTTATAACCAAAGGATTGCAGAATCAGGATCAGGTTATCGGCCTGTCCAAGCTTGGACAACAAAGTATGTTTCAGATCATGCACGCTTTTATCGGTGGTATCGATATGCACCGTAGAACGCAACTGAATCGGCATCAACAGGATTTTTTCTTCCTGTATACACTGATTCAGGCTTTTAAAGCGTGATGCTAGAGGATGCGGCCGACGCGAAGCACTAAAGCGGGCAATCAGCTCCTGATCCTGCGTGGTCAGATAAATAATATCGACCGAACCATGCTGTTGCAGTTGCTCAAATACATGATCAAATTCTTGTAAATCTGCCCGGGTACTGCGCACATCGACGCCCAGTGCCAGCTGTTCCAGATTATTTTCACTGTCCAGTTTTGCCACGATTTCGGGAAGCAATGCCAAAGGCAGATTATCAATACAGTAATAACCCAGATCTTCAAGCACCTGTAATGCAGATGATTTACCCGAACCAGATTGTCCTGTGACAATTAAAATGCGCTTCATGCATGCTACCCTTTCATCTTAGCCGGCAGTGTATTTAACCTGCAGGTTATCGATCAGACGTGTATTCCCCAGCTTTGCTGCTATAAATAACACAAGATCTTGATTAAACGTATGAATTTTTTGTAATTCTGGAGTGCGGACTTCAACATAATCCACCACAAACCCGGCATCGGTTAAAGTCTGGCGAATCTCCGCCAATACCGTATCCAGCTCCACGCCTGCATGTAATTGCTGTTCAGCTTTTTGCAAGCTTTGATAAATGACCGGTGCGATTGCACGATGCTCTTCGCTTAAATAACCATTGCGCGAACTTAAAGCCAGGCCATCTTCTGCACGGGCAATCGGCACACCAATCACTTCCAGTGGAATATTCAGGTCTTGTACAAACTGACGAATCACCGCCAATTGCTGATAATCTTTCTGGCCAAAGAAGGCGTAATTCGGCTGTACGATATTAAACAATTTAGTCACCACCACCGCCACGCCATCAAAATGGCCAGGACGCTGCAAACCGCATAAATCATTGGTAATGTCAGAAACACTAATATTGGTCAGACGCGGTTTTTTACCATACATTTGCTCAACCGTCGGCGCAAACACGATGTCACAACCAACTTCTGCCAAAAGCTGCTGGTCCTGCTCAAGCGTGCGCGGATAGCTGTCAAAATCTTCATTGGGTCCAAACTGGATTGGATTGACAAAAATACTGACCACCACTACATCACACAACTTACGCGCTTCACGCACCAGATTTAAATGTCCCTGATGCAGATTGCCCATAGTCGGTACAAAACCGATAATCTTGCGATTGGTACGCGCCGGATTTAATGATGCCGCTAAGCCCTGAATGGTGGTTTCTGTTTTCATCTTACAATTCAACCTGAAAAGTTTGTTCTGGTGCCGGGAAAGATCCATCTAAAACTGCAGCATGGTAGGCTTTAAAAGCATCTAGAATGGCGGTCGCACCCGATTGTTCTTGCATAAAATTACGTACAAATTTTGCAGTGTGGCCAAAGGTCAGGCCTAACATATCCTGAACCACTAATACTTGTCCGTCAGTGGCTGCACCCGCGCCAATGCCAATCACCGGAATCTGCGGAAACAGTTCGGTGATTTCCTGGCCAAGCTGTGCCGGTACGCATTCAAGTAGCAATAGTGCAGCTCCCGCCTCTACCACTGCCTTACAATCTGCAATGAGCTGGTCAGCCGCTTCACGGGTACGGGCTTGTAGTTTATAACCGCCAAAGACATGTACCGACTGCGGAGTAAGACCCAAATGCACACACACTGGAATACCGTTACGGGTCAGCACTTGCACGGTTTCTGCCAACCATGCGCCGCCTTCCATTTTCACCATTTGTGCGCCAGCCTGCATCACGGTTTTCGAACTTTGCAAGGCATCATTCAAAGTGGCATAACTCATAAATGGCAAGTCAGTCATGATAAAAGCATGCTGGTTACCACGGCGTACCGCAGCAGTATGATAAGCCATATCTGCAACCGTGACCGGCAAAGTCGAATCACGGCCCTGAATTGACATTCCCAAAGAATCGCCAATTAAAATACTGTCCACTTCGGCAATTTCCATGGCTTTGGCCATACTGGCATCATAGCAAGTCAGACATGAAAATTTGCGTCCATCTGCTTTAAAGCGTCTTAAATCACTCAGACTGACCATGAAAATGTTCCTCTCTACTTGAAAGTTCTGTCGAAACTACCATCACTTAAAAATTAAATATTTGCCCAGTTGCTGTCGTCGAGTACCGCGAGGGTCGACTGTGTGACGATGTCTAGGTCTTTTAATCTGTGTCCATGAACCTGTATTTTAGGATCAATATCCAGAAGTGGAATCAGGACAAAATCACGCTCTAATACCCCAACATGCGGCACAGTTAAGCGTTCATTTTGAATCTGCTCATTGCCGTAGAGCAGCAAGTCCAGATCCAGTGTACGTTCGCCCCAATGACGTAAACGTACCCGACCTGCGTCCTGCTCAAAGGCTTGCAGACGATCCAGCAAGCTTAAAGCTGCCAGATCAGTATTTAACTGCACCACTGCATTCAGATAGTTTGGCTGATCCTGTGGTCCCATCGGTGGACTTTGATACAGATGCGAAGTTTTCACCTGCCCCAAGGTCGCCAGTTTCTGTACAGCTTCTGCCAGAATCTGGCGTGAATCGCCCAGGTTACTGCCCAGGCCAATATACGTCACGATCATTGTGTTGGCCCAAATACCACCTGGCTCAGATCACGTTTTACCCGCTTACGTTTCATAATCGGATGATCTGCACCAATTTCCCCGCTGGCACTGGCTGCTACATGCGACAGAGGTTTCACCTTGTCTTCAAACTTGGCTTTGCGCACTCGACGATTGCGTGGTTCAGGCTCATTCACTAACGGCTCAATCTCGGTGAGATCTTGCTGCTGGGTCAGTTTCTGTTCCAAATGCTCTTCTTGACTCGCCTTGCGACGGCTCTTGGCACGCTGACGGTTATACTGGCTAATGGCCCGTTCTTTCTCGTCACCGCTCATTTGTTGGTAAGCATCCCACCAGCTGCCCATGCCTTGTGCAGTTGCATCGCCTGATTTTTCACGCAACAGCAAAAAGTCAAAGCCAGCACGGAAACGCGCATGGCTGGACAAAGCTTCGATTTGCTGTGGTTTTGGATTCAGCAAACGGGTCTGCATTTCCCAGACTTCACGAATAAAGGTTTCCGCAAAGCGTGGAATAATGGTGCGAGTCGCCTGACGTTTTAATACGTCGAGCACACCTTTATTCAGATAGAATTCACAACGCTCAAGGAACGGCTGCCATAACAATACCGCATAGAAAAATGCAGGGTTGATGGTCTTGCCGATAGAAATACGCTGATCGGTATTTTTCGCAGCACGTTCCATAAACGGCGTAATTTCAGGCTTGATATCTGCAAATAACTGCTGCCAGATCCCGAAATCGATCAGCATTGGCAAGACACGATTTAGGTGTCCCATGGTGAACAGTTTCTGTGATTCATCATAAAGTCGATGTGGAGAAACATCACGCAGTAACTGGGTCATTTCCGGCGTAAAGACATCCAGAATCGCCTCATCAATATTAAAGTTCAGCTTGGCCGCAAAACGTAAGGTTCGCAGCATCCGCACCGGATCTTCTTCAAATCTTAAAGTCGGATCACCCAGTAAGCGTAAGGTTTTGCTGTGAATATCATCGACCGCATTGCAGAAATCCAGCACAATGCCTTTACGCGGCTGGTAGTACATTGCATTGATGGAGAAATCACGACGGGCAAAATCCTGCTCGATGCTGCCCCAGTTATTATCACGCAGAATCATCCCCGCGGCCGAGGTCACTGCTTTTTTTGGTGGTGCACGGAAGGTTGCCACTTCAACCAGTTCCCGCCCTGAATAGACATGCGCTAGTTCGAAACGTCGTCCGATAATCCGACAACGTCGTCCGAAAACTTCCTTGACCTGAGCCGGGGTTGCATTGGTGACTGCATCGAAATCTTTAGGATTCAAACCTAACATCAGATCTCGAACACCACCACCCACGATATAAGCTTCATAGCCTGCCTTGTTTAAGGCATCAATCACATCGAGAATATAAGAAGGTAATTGAGCGGTTGATAAACCACATTTTGACGCGCGCAAAGTTTGCAAAAGACGCTGTCTCCTACGTCTGAACGTAAAATTCTAAGATGACGCTAATCATATCGCTTACACGCCTAAAGGGCAATTTGATTATGTCAATCCTGCGAGTCAAATCAATCAGCTAGTCATGATCCATGCTGTCGCCTTACAAGGCCAGTCTGGCCTTGTTTTTGGCAAATAATGCCGGCCCAATACCTTTGACTAGCTGGATCTCTTCAATGCTTTTGAATTTTCCGTTTTTTTGCCGATGTTCAATAATCGCTTCGGCCTTCTTTTGACCAATGCCATTCAGTTGTTGTAATTGCTCCACAGTTGCATTATTTAAACTGATTTTATCAGCAGTGGAAGATGCCGATAATGCAGGCTTCGCCAGATAGTGATTGCTTTCTGATGAAACCGTAGTGGCAGCTTTTTTCTTTAGGCGGGCATCATGTTGCTGTTGCTGGGTCTTCCATTCCATATAATCGGTCGCAGTCGCATGCGCTGTTCCGATAGAAATAAAGCCCAACCAGCAACTCAGAAGAAGATTAATCCACGTCGGACCGATTCGATAAGGTATTTTTTTCATGTGCTGCTCTTTGTTTTAATTCTAATTTAGCCTGTTCCCACAGCTGATCAAGTTCAGTTAGTGACAGCTTTTCCAAGTCTAATTGTTGTCGTTCTGCCTGATCTTCCATCAAGGCAAAGCGGGTCCGAAATTTATGGATCGTACCCAATAATGCCATCTCGCTGGAGATGCCAAGTTTACGTCCAACATTGACCAGAGAAAATAAGCAGTCGCCAAATTCTTCCTGTATTTCATCGGAATTTTGTCCGGCTACCGCTTCTTTTAATTCAGCCAGTTCTTCTTCCAGCTTGGCATAAGCACCCGCCATGTCCGGAAAATCAAAACCGATTTTGGCGACATTTTTTTGAATTTCATCGGCCTGCACCAAAGCCGGTGCATGTTTAATATCATCCAGACGTGAACGCGGCTTGCCCTGCTTTTCTTGCTGTTTCATTTCTTTCCATAGCTCAGACACATCTTCCGGACTCATTTTTGCAAATTGTTCAGCCTGAAATACATGCGGATGACGGCGAACCAGTTTATCGGTAATGGCCTGAACCACATCCTGAAAATCGAAAGCCCCCTGCTCGCTATACATTTGCGACTGGAACACCACCTGTAACAGCAAATCACCCAGCTCATCGCGGACATCGTCGACTTTTCCAGAGCGGACTGCCGCTTCGACTTCGTAAGCTTCCTCAATGGCATATTTGGTCAGAGATTCGGGGGTCTGCTGCTGATCCCATGGACATTTTTCACGTAATTCGCGCATGACCTTGAGTAGTTGTTCCATATTCAAAAACCTCTTTTTTACCAAATAGTCGCGTCAATCTGCCAGTTTCTTGTTATGCTCAAAAAAAAGACAATAAGGAGATCAGGCACATGCACAGTATATTGATTAGTGGTGCAGCACAAGGAATTGGTGCCGCGACGGCCACCCTATTTTACCAGCACGGCTACAAGGTGGGCATTTATGATGTTCAGGTGGAACAGGCAGAACAACTGGCCCAGCAACTGGGCGAACATGCCAAAGCCGGTTTTCTCGATGTAGCTGACTATGCTTCTTGGGAAACAGCTTTAGCCGAATTTTCAGCGTGGGCAGGTGAAATCAATATTCTGGTCAATAATGCCGGGATCCTATATTCAGGGCCTTTTGAAGATACTACTATTGATGCACATCACCGGACTCTGGATATTAATATCAAAGGGGTCATGAACGGCTGTCATGCCGCTTTCCCTTATTTAAAAGAATCTTCATTTGCCCGCATCATTAATCTATCTTCCGCTTCGGCGATTTATGGCCAGGCCGATTTAAGCAGTTATTCCACCAGCAAGTTTGCAGTGCGTGGCCTGACTGAAAGTCTGGATATTGAGTGGCAACCCTATGGGATTCGAGTCTTGGATGTCATGCCGCTTTTCGTCAGTACGGCCATGGTCAAAGATATGCAGGCAGAAAGCATCAAAAAGATGGGCGTACATTTAAAAGCAGAAGATGTTGCACAAGATATTCTGAAACTGGCAGAACTCAAAGATTCTATCTGGCAAGCAACGCATCATCTGGTTGGTTTCAAAAGCCAGTTTTTATTTCATTTATCGCGAATGAGTCCGCAATTTGTGAATCGGCTGAGTAACCTGCTCATTTCCAGAAAATAAAAAATATTCGGATTGATTTTGTTTTAGACAGTGTGATGAATCTGGATCACTGGAAATCTCAACCCTTTGCAGGAATGCTCACTTTGCCAGGCCACGGTGAGCATACAGCCAGCAACAGAATAATTTTGATAAGCATAGACGCCAATCTCTGGATGTTCGCAGCGTCCACCATTTTGTTCAGGATGGATATTGGTATTGAGTTCATTCAGGTTGATCCGGATTCCCAAGCCTGATGCCTTTAACACCGCTTCTTTGGTGGTCCAGACTTTAAACCAGTATTCAGGATCATAATCCAGCACTTGCCACTTTTTAAGTTCTTGGGGATGAAAGGCATGTTGTGCCAAAGCTTCAAAACGGACTTTACGATTCAGTTCTTCAATATCAATTCCTAAGTTCTGAACTTGCTTGCTCGTGGCCAAGGCGTAGAAATTTTGACTATGACTATGATTAAAACTGAAATCCGGATAGTCCTTTAAATAAGGCTTGCCAAAATTCGTCCGCACCACCTGCTGATCACTAACTGACAATTCAAAAGATTGAGATAAAAGCTGATTGCGCAAAAATGCCACTTCGCTTTTCCGTTCGGCAACCTGGGTTTTGCGGTCTGACAATTGATAACAAGTCAGATCAGAAAGTTGATGCAGATGAATTTGAATCAGCCGAGCCACATTAATCCATTAAAAAGATGTCAATTGATTTGAGTGTAAAAGAATTTACACTTTTATTGGGAGAGAAATTCATTATTTTCTCAAAACAAAAAGCCCGCTTTACGCAGGCTTTTTATCCGAAAAATTTAAACTATAAAATTAACGCTTATTGAACTTCTGTACATAACGACGTTTACGTGCAGCTGCACGCTCATCCACTTGAGACTTACGGCCTTCAAACGGGTTTTCAGAAGTTTTAAACTCGATTTTAATCGGTGTACCTTCAAGCTTGTACACTTTACGGAACACATTTTCCAGGTAACGACGATAATCCGCAGGGGTTTTATCCACTTTGTTTCCGTGAATAACGATCGTTGGCGGATTTTGTCCACCCATATGCGCATAACGCATTTTAATACGACGACCCTGAACCATCGGCGGTTGGTGGGCATCTGTCGCATCATTTAAAATCTGGGTGATTTTTGCTGGTGATACTTTCAAACGAGATGAATCATAAGCACGGTGAATCGATGGATAAAGATCGCCCACGCCCGTTCCATGCAATGCAGAAATCAAATGCACTTTGGCCCATGGAATAAAATCGAAGCGACGCTCTACATCAAGCTTACATTGCTTACGATCATATTCAGTCATGTTATCCCATTTATTGACTGCAATAACCATGGCACGACCCGCTTCAAGTGCATAGCCAATCAAATGCAAATCCTGCTCAACAATACCATCACGCGCATCAACCACAACAACAATTACGTTGGCATCTTTCATTGCCTGTAAAGTTTTAACAATCGAGAATTTCTCAATCATTTCATCAACTTTACCTTTACGGCGCACCCCGGCAGTATCAATCAGGGTGTATTGACGGCCATCACGCTCGAATGGAATATAAATCGAGTCACGTGTTGTACCCGGCTGGTCAAATGCCACCACACGCTCTTCACCGAGCAAGCGGTTCACCAGCGTTGATTTACCTACGTTCGGACGACCAATAATCGCTAAACGCAGACCCGTATTTTTGTCATGCTCTTCCGGATTTTCATCTTCCGGTACATCAGCAAGTACGTCTTCCAACATCTGCTGAACACCACGACCATGGCTGGCTGCCACTTGTAACGGCTCGCCCATACCCAGTTTGTAGAATTCAACCAGGGCAGCTTCAGCATGTACGCCATCAACCTTGTTGGCCACCAGAAAGACTTTTTTGCCTAAAGTACGTAATTCACGTGCAATCTGTTCATCGGAAGCCAGTAGTCCGGCACGCGCATCAACCACAAAAATAATAATGTCGGCTTCATGAATGGCAGTCTTGGATTGCTCTGCCATGTAGGAGTCAATCCCACCTTCATTTTCGCCAATACCGCCAGTATCGACCACAATGAAAGATTTATTTTGATAGGTAGCATCGCCATATTTACGGTCGCGTGTCAGACCTGCGAAGTCTGCCACCAATGCGTCACGGCTCTTGGTAATCTGGTTGAACAGCGTTGATTTTCCGACGTTCGGACGACCAATGAGCGCAATTACGGGTTTCATAGAGTAACCTTTATTCAATATCAGGCGTCAAAGTGGCCTGAACATCAGAAAGCATAGGAAGATACAAGGGGGAAATACCCTAAATAAAAACACGGGGCATTGATTTTTCAATCACCCCGCGTTCACAAAATACGGTTGTGGCTAGTTTAGCATAAGGCTCGTTAAAATTAACGGTTCTGCCAAATGCTTAATGCGCCCTTGCGTGTGGAAACATACAGCTGGTTGTCGATGACGTGTAAGCTACGTACTTCCCCAGAGGTTTTCGAACGACCAGTAATCTGTCCGGTACGCGGATCAATCAGGTGCAAGACACCATCCAGATCGCCGACTACAAGATCAGTACCCAGCATCACCGGATTACTTAACTTGCGATTCAACAGCTGGTCATTTTCCCAAAGCAGTTGACCCGAGGTAATCTCAAAGGCTTTGATTTTGCCATCGGTTTGCGCCACAAATACGCCATTGCCCACGACTTCTGGACGCTGGATACTGCTGGCATCTTTACTCCAGACCACCTGTTGTGAAGCTAAATCCAGCACAGTCACCTGACCTTGATAACTGGTAGTCACCACAAACTGGCCTGCAACGACCGGTTCCCCGTCAATATCAACCAGACGCTGGATATCAGAACGTCCATCCGACACTGCGACACGACGCTGTAATTTTGGCACACCACTTAAGGCATCCAGTGCATAGATATAAGCATTGGAAGATGCAATCAGTACATTACGGGCATCTAATGCAACCGGTGCAGCCATACCACGCAGGCTGAATTGTACATTAGGTAAGTTATAAGTCCAAACTTGTGCACCCGTCGCAATTTCATGCGCATATACGGTGCCATCATTGCTGACACTAATGACACGACCAGCATGAATTAATGAAGGTGCCAGTAAAGCACCCGTCAATTGCGCAGTCCATTTTTGCTCGCCGGTTTGCTGATCCAGCGCAAACAGTTGGCCTTTCTGGTTGCCAACGACAACAAGACCTTCGGCAGCTTCAACGCCAGAGCTTAAATTGTCTTTGCTGACTTTTTTCTGCCACAGACGCTGTTTGCCTTTAAATGCAGACACTTCGCCTTTCGGATCAATTGCAAAGACCACACCATTATCTGCATCCAGACGTAAACGCAACGGATCAGCAGCATCTGTCGAAGCCACACTGGTAGAAAATACGGGCACCAGTGTTTTGGCTTGGGTCAGTTTTGGAAGTGGATTCGGTTTTACTTCTGGAACTTTATTGGTTTTACCTGCACAGCCAGCCAATGCAAGCGTTAAAACAGTCAAGGCACAGGTAATTTTGTATTTTCTATTCATTCAGCTTCTTCCGCTTGTGTTTCTATAATTGGGCGTTCGATTTCCGGATCATCGACCAATACGCCTACGCTTTCGAGCTTAATTTGTAAAATCTGACGTTCTTCTTTACGTTCGATCAAAGCATCCCATGCACTTTGATATACTTTTTTAGCATTTTCAATATCATTTTTGGCAACATAGATATCGCCACGTGCTTCATCGGCAGTTGCTTTAAATGCAGGCTCAGTGACTGCTTCTAAAGTTTTCAATGCAGCATCATATTTTTTCTGTGCCAGTTGTGCATAGGCCAGACGAAGTTTGACGACCTGAACCAGGCCTTTATCATCTACTTTCGAGTTTTCAACTTTCTGTAGCGCTTTCTCGGCCGCAGCATAATCTTCTTTGTCATAAGCCAGTTTCGCCATCACTAGCTGGGTCTGAATCGCCTGAGCTGAATCAGGTGCTTCCTTGACAATCTTGTCCGCAGCTTCAGACAACTTGGCAAAACCATCACCTTTCGATGCCTGCGCATCATCCATCAACTGCTGAACCTTGGCAGTGTGCATTTGCGACTCTGCCAAGTTTTTCTTCTGCCAATATTCCCATCCAAAAAAGGCAATCAGCGCAATTAAAATCCCGGTAATCATCGAAGAACCATATTTCTTCGTAAAGGATTTTAAGCTTTCAAACTGTTCATCACCACTCATTGCGCTCATGAGATTACCCTTTTCCTAATGTTTTATCGATTATTTTGAAGAAATTTTAGTACTAAAAAATGCAACGAAGTCCGTAAATGGTACATTCGATTGCTCTGCGGTTGCCAGCTCTTTCACAGTAAACGCCTGAGCTTCCAGTTCACGCTCGCCCAAAATCGCTGCATACAAAGCACCGGCTTGATCGGCCTTTTTCATTTGCGATTTCATTGAACCTTGTGAGCCTACTTTCAGACGAACCTGACTGCCTGCTGCTTCAAGCTGATCACGGATCTGTTCGGCAATGACCAAAGCCTTACCTTGAGAAGTCGGTTCAGCCACCAGGAATACTTCACAATCACGTGTCGGGGTATTGTCTTCAACCTGTTCCAGCAGAAGCAATAAACGCTCGATCCCCATGGCAAAACCAACTGCAGGAACAGACTGATCTGCCTTTCCTTTAAGTTGACCCACTAGACCGTCATAACGGCCACCGGCACAAACTGTACCTTGTGAACCCAAATGGGTTGTGGTCCATTCAAAAACAGTTTTGTTGTAATAGTCCAGACCGCGTACCAGCTTTTGATTGATCACAAAACTGATGCCTGCATCGGTCAAGTACTGTTGTAGCTGGGTAAAATGCGCCAGCGTTTCTTCACCCATAAAGTCATGCAGTTTCGGTGCATTTTCCAAGATGCTTTGTGTTTTGGCATCTTTAGAATCCAGAATACGCAATGGATTCGTGGTCAGACGGCGCTGAGAATCTTCATCCAGATCCGCTTTATGCGACTCCAGGAATTCAACCAGTGCCGCACGATATGCTGCACGCTCATCCGACTCACCGAGTGTATTTAACTCAAGCTGAACCTTGTCTGCTACACCCATACGTTTCCACAGACGCGCCGTCATCAAAATCAGTTCTGCGTCCATGTCCGGAGTCGCAACACCAAAAGTTTCCACACCAAACTGGTGGAACTGACGGTAACGGCCTTTTTGCGGTTTTTCATAACGGAACATGGGTCCGATATACCAGATGCGAGGCGTCGCACCGCGCAGCAGGTTATGCTCCAGCATGGCACGTACACAACCCGCCGTCCCTTCAGGACGTAGCGTCAATGATTCAGGCGGATTACCCTTGTCGAGGAAGGTATACATTTCTTTTTCAACGATATCGGTTGCATCACCGATCGAACGTTTAAACAAATTAGTCTGTTCTACGATAGGCAAACGAATTTGTTGATAGCCATAGGCATCCATCAAACCGGATAGATGCTGTTCAAGACGTCTCCAAGCTGGGGTTTGCGTTGGGAGAATGTCATTAAAACCTTTGATTGCGACGATTGAACTCATGATCTACTCAGGAAAACTTGTACGAATAATTTCTTTAGATTTAGCTTCTTCAAGCTCGGTAACACGTTGACGAACCATGGTTTCGATTTCATCAACCAATTGATTCGTGTCAATTAAATGGCTCTTTTCACCATTACAGTACACCAGTGAACGTGGTGCTGCACCTACGACACCAATATCCGCTTCTTTGGCTTCGCCCGGCCCATTCACTTTACAGCCAATGACCGAGACATCCATTGGGGTACGAATATCTTCTAAACGCTCTTCAAGTTGCTGCATCACGGAAATCACATTAAATTCCTGACGTGAACAGCTTGGGCAGGCAATGAAGTTAATCCCGTTGGAGCGCAGACCCAGCGATTTCAGAATATCAAAACCGATTTTAATTTCTTCTTCAGGCTCAGCAGCTAAGGAAATACGCATGGTATCCCCAATGCCTTCCATCAGCAGGCCGCCCAGAGCGATGGCAGATTTAACCGAACCGGTACGGTAAATACCCGCTTCTGTGACACCCAGATGGAGCGGATTATCAATTTGCTGTGACAGCAAACGATACGCATCCATGGTCAGGAACACATTCGATGCTTTGACTGAAATTTTGAATTCCTGGAAATCCAGACGGTCTAAAATATCGATATGGCGCATCGCAGATTCAAGCAAAGCCTGGCCAGTCGGCTCACCATATTTCTTTTGAATATCTTTTTCCAGTGAACCGGCATTGACACCGATCCGCATGGAAATATCGTTATGACGTGCTGCGGCCACAACTTCACGAATTTTCGCTTCAGAACCGATATTGCCCGGGTTAATCCGCAGACAATCTGCACCCAAATCCGCAACTGCCAAAGCAATTTTATAATCGAAGTGAATATCGGCGACCAAAGGTACATTGACCTGCTTGCGAATTTCACCAAATGCCGCCGCGGCTTCCATGGTAGGCACAGAAACCCGCATAATATCCGCACCTGCATCGACGCAGCGCTGAATCTGTGCAACCGTAGCTGCCACATCACAGGTTTCAGTATTGGTCATGGACTGGATACTGATTGGTGCATCACCACCCACATAAACTGAACCCACACGAATTTTACGTGTTGGACGACGTTTAATTGGATTTATGATCATCGTTCTGCTCTACTCTTGATCTGTTAAGGTGATAAACGGAATTCTGCTTTTCCGTTCACAGTGTAGGGTGACAATGAAATATTTTCATTATTCAAACTGAGTGATACAGCCGATGCATCATCCAGACGAATCTGGAATGGCGCTTCACCATTCAGCTGCAAGCTCGATGCCTGACGGCCAGTTGCCAGAACATTACCCGCCGAGTCAACAATATGCACAGAAGTCGGACGGTTAAAATCAAGTTTCAGCTGATCGCCCGAAAGCGCGGCACCTGTATCCAGATTCAGAATCTCGACATTAGAAGCGCCTACTCCAGAGACTTCAGTGCTATTTTGTGAATTACTACTCGACCAGTTCTGAATCATGGCAAACAGTGCACCCAAAATCAGCAGCAATACCAGCGTAATAAAAATGCGCTTTAACCACTTACGATTGCGGTCACGTTTGGAACCTGGCAATTTCCCCATAATTTTGATAGGAGAATTATTCAGGGCATGATTCGGCAGCAGCCCGGTATCATTGGTATAAATTTCATCAAAACGTTGAATAATACTAGACGCATCTACACCCAGAAATTTGGCATAAGTCCGGTAATAACCTTTAATAAAGGTCGCTTCAGGCAAAGACTTGTATTCATCCTGCTCAAGAGCAGTCAGGGTTTTGACTGGGATGTTCAGCTCTTTCGCTACATCTTCCAGATTGCGTTGCTGATTGATACGAATCTGGCGCAAGTACTCGCCCGGACGTTGAATATTTCCTAACGCATTTGGAGCTACGCTCGAATGATTCGATGGTGAATTAGGATTTACTTCCATACGGCCTCAGTACTGTACTGTAATTGCAAATAACGTTGGTATTCCTGGCTTTCAGGAAAAAGTGCACGTAACTGGTTGACCAATACCTGCATCCCCAACTGATCACCCCCGGCACGCGCAGTGCGAATGCCAACCCAGAGCGCACGGGCACCCTGATTTTTCTGTCCCACACCACGCACAAACTGTTGATACATTTGTGTCGCCGCCGGGAACTGCTGGTTCAAATAAAATATTTCTGCTAACTCTAACATTGAAATATAAGAATCGCGATTGGCTTGCAGCGCCTGTTTGAATGATTTTTCAGCATTTGCTGTATCACCCAGTTTCAGGTAAATCCGTCCCATATTTTCCAATGCACGGAATCGCTGATCATAACCCAACGTGGCACCAGCAATTTGAAACTGCTCGATCGCATCATTATAGCGTTCAAGCTGATATAAATAAGTGCCGTAATTATTTCGCGCCTGCGCATTTTTCGGATCTGCCGAAATCGCACGCTTGAAATAATGATCTGCTTTTTCGAGATTAAGCTTACTACCTTCCTGTTGCAGTAGCACGCCCATCATCATATTCGCTTGAGAATCACGCGGACTGCTTTCAAGTGCCTGATCCAGCGCACGTTTAGCTGCATCCAGGTCACCTGTTCTCAGATATTCTACCGCCAATTGGGTACGGACTTTGGTGGCCTTTTCAGGGTCTTTCTGACCCAGATCTGGCGTCTGACACGCGACTAAAACCAAAGACACACATACTGTTGAAATCAAAGCAAACTTTGATGTTAGATTTCTCAACTGGCGACCTCTTATTATCCTTGTGAGCGCATGATCTCATTCGATTGCGCAATTTTCTTTTTCCACTGTTCCGCACGACGGGTACGGTCAGCAACTTGTCCGACTAACTGTCCGCACGCGGCATCAATGTCATCACCGCGTGTCTGACGAATCGTACACACAAAACCGGCATCAGACAAAGTTTTTTGGAAAGAAATAATCCGGTTGCGGCTTGAGCGGCCATATGGCGCATGCGGGAACGGATTAAAAGGAATCAAATTAATCTTGCTTGGCAAATTCTTCAACAGCTTAATCATTTGCTGGGCATGTTCAGGATGGTCATTCACGCCATCTAACATCACATATTCAATGGTTACATGCTTACGTGAACTTTCGTTACCATCTTTGGCAATATAACGCTGACATGCTGCAATCAGCTGCTCAAGCGGATATTTTTTATTGATCGGCACCAGCTCGTTACGCAGTTCATCATTTGGCGCATGCAATGAAATAGCTAGCGCCACGTCAATATCTTTGACCATCTGATCGATTTTCGGCACTACACCAGAAGTCGATAAAGTCACACGACGTTTTGACATGCCGTATGCAAAGTCATCCAGCATAATACGCATTGAATTCAATACTGCATCGTAGTTGAGCAATGGCTCGCCCATGCCCATCATCACCACGTTCGTGACTGAACGTTCACGCTCAAGTACCGGCACATCTTCCATATAGGAATAGTTCGCCATCCAGAGCTGACCGATAATTTCGGCTTGAGTCAAATCACGCTGGAAACCCTGTTTACCGGTTGAGCAGAATGAACAGTCCAGTGCACAGCCCACTTGTGAAGAAATACACAAAGTGCGACGTAAACCACTGCGATGTTCAGCAGGAATCAATACGGTTTCGACGAGGGAACCTTCACCGTCGCCAACACGGAATACCCATTTACGGGTACCATCTTTAGAATAGTTTTTATGCACCACTTCAGGCGCTTTAATTTCACAAATCTTTTCCAGTTTTTCACGCAGTTTGCCGGAAATATTGGTCATTTCAGCAAAATCAGTCACAAAGAACTGGTGAATCCATTTCATTACCTGCCCGGCACGAAACTTCTTCTCACCTATGTCCTCAAAGAATTTTTCCATTTGCGGACGTGACATGCCAAGTAAATTCACTTTCTCGACAGTATTTGCCTGTGCTGGAGCGGATGGAGTGTGTTGCTGTGGCTCAGAAACTGCTGATACAGCGACTGCTTCAGTACTCATGTGTATTACCTAAACCATGTCTAAAGATGAAAGGAGAAGCTCAATATGTGAGCAAAGAATTATTCAGAGAATAAAAAAACCAGATAAGTATAATAACACTTATCTGGCTTGAATACTGCGAATTAACGAGTACGTGGAGCAATCTCAGTTTGAGCGAAGAAGTAGTTAACTTCACGATCAGCAGATGCTACAGAGTCAGAACCGTGAGCAGCGTTTTCATCGATGCTTACAGCGAAATCTGCACGGATAGTACCAGGAGCAGCTTCTTTAGGATTCGTCGCACCAAGGATGTCACGGTGAGCAAGAACAGCGTTTTCGCCTTCAAGAACTGAAACAACAACTGGACCAGAAGTCATAAATGCAACTAGGTCAGCAAAGAAACCACGTTCTTTGTGCTCAGCATAGAAGCCTTCAGCTTCAGCTTGAGTCAAATGTTTCATTTTAGTTGCAACAATTTGAAGACCAGCTTTCTCGAAACGAGCAAAGATGTCGCCGATGTGGTTTTTAGCAACTGCGTCTGGTTTAACGATAGATAAAGTACGTTCGATAGCCATGATAGGCTCCTTAAGTCAATTGTTGACATGAAAATTTGGCGCATTATACCGAGATAATGCGCATTTTTCTGCTTTTCATCTGTAAAAAAATGCTTTTTTAAGATGAGGCCTTAGCGTGCCTCGTCAATCCATGCCATTTGAATGGCTTCAAGCAAACCTTCAGTCGACTTGGTTGGATCATCTTCAAACTCAGGCAAAGCACACACCCAGGCATGTAAATCAGTAAAACGAATCCACTGCGGGTCCACATCTGGATGCGCTTCATAGAGTTCAATCGCGATATCGAGCGTGTCAGTCCAACGTAAACCCATCTCTATTTCTCACCATAATTGCTTTGATGCTGTACTTTAACAAATCTGTGAAAATCTGCGAGCCTTTGCTCCGGCTTTCACTTATTTTTACAGCACAATATTCAGATAAGGCGCGGTCAGGACAATGGCAATTGCCATCATGCCACCCAGAATTGCGCCAACTGCCACATCACTTGGATAATGCAATCCCAGCACCATTCGGGACACTGCGACCAGAACCGTAAAAGGCAACATCAGCATCAGTAATAAAGGTGCGACATAACCTAAAACGGTGGTTGCCATCACGGCATGCAAGGTATGCCCGGAAGGAAAACTGAAATGATCCAGTGGATGCTCACCCAAACGGATCACTTGATGTACCTGATAAGGACGTGGTCGTACAGTTTTGATTTTAAGCACCTTGTAAATCATAGTACCTATAGTACTTCCCAAAATCAGATAAACAATCTGCACGGTATAGATCAAGCCTTGCATGATCCAAACCAGTATCAGCATGAAATACCAAAATGCACCATTTCCTAAGCGGCTAATCATTTTAAAAAAAGTGGCAATACGGACTGAATGCGAAAAATGATTCAGATAAACACAGCCTTTCAAATCGATTTCTAAAAATTTAATCTTTACATTCTGGAGTTTCACACTGGTGCTCCTTTCTTGTTTTATATCCTGTATTCCTGATGCTGTATCAGTGAATACAGTGCCTGTTCAAATTGCCGGACCGGATATTGCCAGCCTACTTTTTCGGCTTTTTTACGTGCTTGCGCACCCATCTGCTGCAATTTTTGCTGATCAGGCAATCCGAGCATCTGCTGGATCAACCCCTGCTGATGTCCAAGTCTACTCAACCATCCCGTTTCACCATGCTGCACATGCAAGTTTGCACAAGCATAATCATAAGCAATCACTGGCAAGCCACTGGCCATCGCTTCCAATACCACATTTCCAAAGGTTTCAACCTGACTGGCAAAACAGAAGACATCTGCACTGGCATACGCCGCTGACAGTTTTTCTCCTGTCAAGCTACCGGTAAAAACAATACTGCCATCCTGATTCAGTTGTTGCAGTCGAGTGCGATCCGGCCCATCTCCAACCACCACCAAACGTATATCTTGCTGACGAACTTGGCGCAGCACAAAATAGGTTTTGATCAGCACGTCAATTTCCTTTTCAGGGGAAAGCCGTCCGACATACAACATCACCCGGGTCTCGTTTGAAACTCCCCAAGCATAGCGCAAATCTGGTGATCGCCACTTTGGTGAAAATGTATCTGGATCGACGCCTCTGCCCACAACTGCCAAGGGACAAGTCACACCAAACTGATTTAAGGCTTGAGCCGTGCCTCGACTCGGAACACAGGTCAAATCAGTATTATTATGAAACCACTTTAAATAGCCTTGAATTGGCTTCAGTAAAAAAGCCAAATCAAAAAATCGACTAA
Source organism: Acinetobacter lwoffii (assembly GCA_013530545.1). Classification (GTDB taxonomy): domain Bacteria; phylum Pseudomonadota; class Gammaproteobacteria; order Pseudomonadales; family Moraxellaceae; genus Acinetobacter; species Acinetobacter lwoffii_G. The sequence continues at coordinate 6,531 of SPVA01000103.1, read as the reverse complement.
ATTCCTGAAATGACGAGTGAAAACCGCTAGAAACCGGAATTTTATGGAATTTTGCAAGCTGTTGAGCTACCAGACCCAAAGGACCTTCGGTCACGACATGGATAATATCGGGTGTAAAAGTTTCAACAGCTTGATGGATTTTTAAAAATTGCGGCCTACCAAACTGCAAATTACTATATTTAGGAATGCAATGCGCTTTAACTAGACATTCGCTATGCGGCTTAAAATCGTTATAGGCTTGTCGTTGTTCCGGACGAATTAATAAAATCTTATGCCCCTGTTTTTGTAATCCTTTACACAGTTGCAATAAAGCATGGGCAACCCCATTGATTTCAGGAGACCAGGTTTCAGTCACAATGGCTATTTTGAGACGAGGACGAGTCAACTCTTCCAAAGGCAGGGTCATTTTTGTTTTTTGCTGTCGCAACTGTTTTAAGTCAAAGCTAATATTTTGAAGTGCAGACATTTTTTTCGATAACGCTGAGGTGCAGGGCTGTTCCATATCACACCTATGTGATTATATTTTAAGCTAAAGTCTAATGCTTATTTATTGCATTTTAATGATATTACCCCCTTCTCTCATTTTATTCGGAAGTTGATGTACTTATAGAGATATCTAATTAACTTGACTAACAATTAAGAGTAAATTAACTCACCTATTCATAACCATAGCTCATGCCTAAAAAATCCAGTCAGAAAGCTTCAAAATCTGGTTAAAGGACTTAAATAGACCAAAATCCAATTCTCTTTTAAGAGCCAACTAAAAGAATTCAGTAGATAAGATCCACATATAAACTGTCTTTATAAACTCCAGCTGGGGTCAAAGCAGAAGGTTGTTCAGCTAGTTGTACCAATACAATAAATTTACTTAGGCTAGTTGCCGGTTGGGATATCGGCATATTCCAACGGGATGAGGTCGCCCCAGAAATATACATTTGTGTTCTTATTTTATGATTGTGCTCATTAACCAAATAACTACTGCCATTAGTGCTGGTTAAGTTTCTAGAATTAAATTGAATAGCATAACTACTATCACACCTTACGATAAAAGAAGTCGCAGCTTGGCTCAGATAAGAGGAGTTCAATTTGAGTTCTGATGCTGTCGATCGATCAATCTGACAACGTTGGGCATGACTTAGACTGGTTAATAATAGAGAGAACACAAGTACAGTAAATTTAAGTTTCATTATTTTTCATCCTTTATTTACAGATAAGCGTAGATAGTCCGCTTTCTTCTTTTTGATTTTCTGTAACCGTCAATTGTGCAAAGCAAGTTTTAGATTCGGTACTGATGATTTTAATATTGTAAGTATTTGGAATAAGCCCATATAGAGTGACCGTACCGTTCGATGAGATAGGATAAACCTCCCCACCATCATTATCGATATATAACTCTGAACCAGCTGTGAATTTATGATTATTACTATCTACAGGCAAAATCGTGACCTGTTTTGTATTATATATAGGGAAATTAATAATATACCCCCGCTGATCTAAAGCAGTAAGCCTCTTGGTTGCATAAGGAATCTTATCTTCGACTGGTAATTGATTCTGATCAAAACCAATATCATAATTTACATAAGGAATAATATCATGAACAAAGGTATAGCCTTTCTTATTCGTTTTATCTACTACAGATAAAGACCTTAAAACATCGACATCCTGATAATCTCCCACACTAACAACAGAAAATGCATTATCAACCAACTTGGTAAAATTGAATTTATTATTAAGAAAAACAACCGCACCACGATAGTTTAATTGTGATTCAGACTCATTATCTCCCTCTATATGATAAAAACCTAAATCCCCAACATCTGTTTTCAATCGCCCATTGAAATTATATAGTGTTTCATCTTCGAGTCTATTTACACCTGTTTCATAGTCAAATCCAACCTGATTAGGATTACTTTTTACAAATTGCAATTTAGTTCTTTCATCTGTTGAATGACTAAAATAAACTGCTTTATCATCATCAAAACTATAGCTAAGTGATAAGACAACTCCAGAATCCCGATCATTACCAAATGAGCTAAAATAACTCAAACCTAGGCTTCCCTTCCTACCTAGCCGACGATTAAACCCTAAATTTAAAGTTTTACGATCATTTTGAAAAAATGAAGGAATCTCATCTTCCACGCGTATTTCTTGCTGATGAAAACTCTGGGCAGCATAATTCAAATAAATATTATGCAAGAGAGGAATATTGCTCATTCCCCCATAAATTAAATATTCATACTTAGGATAACTATAAAAATTATCCAGGTCATCACCTAAATATTTAAAATCTCTTTCTGTATATTTCGCACTTGCACCAAGTGAAACTCTTCCGAAATCCTTTGCAGCAGATAATCCATATGAATAATTAAAATTATTAAGTTCATCGTGTGAAGCTTGAACTACACTATCCAAAACCAAATAATGACTAATAGCTTGAGTCCATAGAAAGCCTAAATTTTGCAAGTCTTCGCTATAAGAAAAATTAGAACCAAGTGTTGTCCAATTAGATACCCCATAACGATAATAAAGGTTAGAGAAAAAATTACGATAGTCATTACTTTCTATATTATAGTTATAACGCAACTTTCCTAATGAAACATTATATTCACTAAGATCAGATCTTAATAGCCGATTCGTCACCAGAATAGGAAAACTTTGTACACTCCTATTCCCTAACACATCTTCAACAATAATTTGTGCATTTCCTGCCTGTTGAATTTGTGCACCAGTTTGAAGATTGAAATCACCAGGACTGACTCTTTGGCTATATATACTTACCCCATTAATATACAAATCAACTGTAGAAGGAACACGCGCACTTCCCTGTAAGATTGGAGTATTCCAATAAATAAAATTTGGTCGCTCAGTAAAATTAGTTCCCCAGTTTAAACCGGCAAAACGTAAAGAATTAATTAATGGATTATATACTGTAGTTGTATCTCCTAAAGTAAGCTGAGTCATACTTTTAGGAAATTCAAACTCAATACTAGTACTGAGTCGAGTAAAATACTCATTCAAAGGATGATTATAATATGCTATTGAGTTCTTAAAAATCCAATAGTCTTTAAAGACACCCAGATCTGTCAGGCCGTTATATAAAGAATTCGTTTCTCTGTCTATTTTTGAATTTAAATAGGTAAAATCATAATTTACGAAACCTCCAAAACTGGCTCTCTCTGGCATAGTCTGCAACTGGGAGATCTGTGTACTTGATTTAAACAGTTGGGTAGGTATGGTGAGATTAATTGTTTGCTTAGAGGCATCGAAATTAGATTGAATATTCCGGTCCGAAATAAGACAAAACTCATCCCGAGAAGCCATTTTTGATAATTTAGATATATCAATATCTCGTTCCGACAATATATTGCACTCTATGTAAAAATTATCATCACTTTTTATTAAAATAATATCTATATTATGATCAAGCTCATTTATCCAAAGATTAGCAAAAAATTCATCAGGATTCTGGTTAGCATTAGCATTACATAAGAATAAAATATTAACTAGAATAATTATTTTTCTATTTAACTGCATAATATAATCCTTAATTATAATTTTAATCCATAAGCTTTAACTCTATTTCCTCATGCGACTTATCTGTCATTACTTTAACAAAATAATTACGAGGATTATTTATTTTAACCCCTTCCAACTCATAAAAAATACTCTTATCTTTAAGTACATATTTCATATTATTACTAGTAAAAACTTCTTTCTTATTAGAATCTAAAATTTGTAACTTTGAAATTTGAATATGAGATTCTGCTTTATTTTTAACTATAAGCTTATCATTCTCAATATTAAAATTTAATTTTAAGTTATCTTGCTTTCCAATAAATAATGGCAGGTTAAAATTCATCAAGAAAGTAATAGATGATTCTTTTACAGGTTGAGGTAATTCCTCAATTACAATGCGCCAGGCACCCTCTTCCCGACCATCCAATACAGATACTATTGGACGATTAAAACCAACACGTATAACTTGTTTCCCATTAGGTTTTAAAATAAAATTTCTTGGATTAATTATAAGAGTATCATCCTTCTCCAACACATCTTCACCTTTATCATTTTGATCCCATTTAAATGCTTTCACCTCAAATATCTTTTTTTCTACTTCATTTATAGACTCTAAAGTAAGTGTTGTTGTTTTTTGTTTTTTATCATTAAATATATACATTTGTACTGGATCAATTGCAACATCAGCCTTCCCGCCAGAAAAATAAAAAAAAGATAAAAAAAATAATATAGTTGTTTTTCTCATATTATAATTTTCCATTTAAAAGTATAATGAGGCAACCTAACCCGACATAAATATCAGGTTAGGTTGATTAAATAAATTAGTAGTAAGCTTTAATTAGATAGCGATCGGTATAATTACCTGCTAACTGTGTAGCATCAACTGCAGTATTGGTAACTGCAAGTGTATAATTATCAACTGCTTGACCAGCATGATTTGAATTACCAAATGGAACAGCACCTGCAGCACCTTGTTTAGTCGTCACAATTGTTGTAGCAATTGTTTCAGATGCATCTGTTTCATGTCTAACAAACGTAGTATTATTAGCACCGGCATTTGCAGTTTGTAAATTCAGAACATAAGGGGTATTTGTTGTAATTGAATAATTTGTAGTTTGGGTTCCACCAGCAGCAGATAATACTATTGCATTTCCACCAGTTAAAACACATTTCTTATTAATTTTAAGTGAAATTGGAATTTCTTTTTCACAGCCTAAAGTATTACATTTACTCCAGTCAATGGGTGGTTTAGGAGGATGATAACCACCTCGAGCTGCTTCATCTTCTGCAAAAGATGCCGTAGAACAAGCACCAAGAACTAATGCCGCTAATGCCGATTGTGTAATTTTGTTCATGATTTTCTCCATTTCTTTTTAATAAAAGAATATGTATATGTAGTTATTTCAACGATTACGCTGTAACTCTTATTATTATGAGTAAAGTTAAGTAACCGTTAACTTATCTTATTATCTTTGAGCTAAAAATATGCAAAAGTTTATTATTCACAATACTATTCTCTATTTTTGGTTTTTTATTTGTTTTAAAAAATTTAATCCTATACTTATAAAAGGTTAAGACAAAAAATAAATTGATACAATTTAAAAATGTTTCTAACTATGTCAAATAAAAAGAATAAAATAATCTTTAAATTTTATAAAAAACAATTAAACCACTAATTTTATTATTTTTTTATAATTTACCTTAATTTACAAAAAAATAAAACAAAGTTACGAACTTTACAAATAGTTGTAAATTATGCAACTTTATTTAAGAAATGTGTGATTTTGTCGAAACTTTTGCTTTCTTTTTCATACATCAAGACTTTTCTTAGCTATGAAAAACTTTCTAAAAAGCAATAATTAATATAAATTAACTAAAAAAACAATATGTTAATATACAATAATCTTCTTTCATAAATAAAAATTGAACACTATTTTGCTTAATATTCGTCCTCTAATTTTCTTGGCATTCGTGCCTAATTTATGAATGAAACACATCGATTCAAAAAGTTTTCAGAAACACAGTTTAAGCGATATACAGGCATATCATGGTCAACTTTTTATTTAATGGTTGATCAATTGAAGAAACATGTTTTAACTCAAGGCAGACCGCCCAAGTTAAGTATTAAGGATCAGATTCTGCTCTGTCTAAGCTATTGGCGAGAATACCGAACCTTATTTCACGTTACTACGAGTTACGGAGTTTCAGAGCCAACAGCCTCAAGAATTGTAGGTCATGTCGAAGATTGGCTGATCAAGGCTGAACTAATACAATTTATAAAAGAACTCTAATATATGAACCGCTACCACAATTGCAGCTATTTAGGTGTTTAGTCCCAGATTTTAATGGTGCAATATTCTCAGATAAATGGAAGGAAGCACTATGGGACAAGTTCTACACAGCAGCGCCACAACGACACAGGCAGTGCATCGAGCAAAACAAAAAAGTCAAGAGAGCTTAAGAACGCTAGCCAAGCGTTACGGTATCAATCAAAAGACCGTCGCAAAATGGAAGAAACGTACTTCAGTAGATGATCTTACAACCGGGCCTAAGAATCCTCGCTCAAGCGTGTTATCGCCTGAAGATGAGGCGGCAATTGTTGCTTTTCGAAAACGTACTTTGTTGCCGCTAGACGATTGCCTTTATGCATTGCAGCCCAGTATTCCTTATCTGACACGCTCGTCGTTACACCGCTGCTTGCAGCGGCATGGTATTTCACGACTGCCTGAGGTACAAGGTGATCGCCCTGTCAGGAAGCGCTTCAAGAGCTACCCTATTGGTTACTTTCATATCGACATCGCTGAGATGCGAACAGTACAGGGTAAGCTTTATCTCTTCGTTGCCATTGATCGCACTTCCAAGTTCGCGTTCACTGAATTGCATACTAAAGCCAGTAAGTGTATTAACCCCCAATTAAAACGGACACTCAAAATTAAGACCTAGGCATAGAACTAGAGTTAAGGAGTGTCTTATGGAACGTATTGAAGTTATTACATCTGTTCAGCGTCGTAGACG
>SPVA01000099.1 GCA_013530545.1 Acinetobacter lwoffii | reverse complement strand
AAAATACGGTAAACTTAGCGCAGTTTTTTATTTATCTTTTTTGGTCTCTCTATTATATGAATACCTCTCCACGTTTAAGCAATTATTGGGTCACCTGTGCCGATGGTCTGGAAACCTTACTAGAAGAAGAAATACAAGGCTTAGGTGTTCAGAATATTGAGCGTTTTCCAGGCCGGCTAACCTTTAAAGGCACACTGGAAAATGCTTATCGTATCTGCATGTGGTCACGCTTGGCTTCACGTGTCTTGATGCCGATCCACACGCATGAAATTGAATTTTCTCACGATGCGCGTGATGTGGCAGAAGAATTATATGAAGGGGCTCTCAGCTTTGACTGGTCGCTGATTTTTGCACCACAAAGTACCTTTGCGATTCGTTTGCATGTCGAGCGTGATATCAAGGTCAATACCCAGTTTGCGACTTTACGTGCCAAAGATGGTGTGGTGGATTCCTTTATGGAAGCGGTGGGCAAACGTCCAAGCATTGATACCAAACAACCTGAAATCACCATGTATATTCTGGCAGGCAAGAAAGAACATACTTACTGCCTGGACCTGTCTGGCGACTCTTTGCATAAACGCGGTTATCGCCGTTTCATGACTGACGCCCCGATCAAGGAAAACCTGGCCGCTGCAATTCTGCAAAAAGGTCAGCTTAAACAGATTAATCCGGACATCATTGTCGATCCAATGTGTGGTTCAGGAACGTTTATCATTGAATCATTAATGATTTTGACTGACCGTGCGCCTGGTCTGGTCCGTCGTTTCGGTTTTAATGGCTGGAATGGTCATGATCATGAACTCTGGATGGGCATTAAAGCTGAAGCAGCTGAACGCCATCAAGCGGCAATGGAAAATCCATTACCTCAATTCTATGCCTTCGATGCAGACTGGGAAGCTGTAAAAGCGACACGTCAAAATATCATCGCGGCAGGTTTTGAAGCAGCTCTCGACAATATCATGATCGAAGAACGGACTTTAAATGACTGGCCAGATTTCCATGCGGAAGGCAAGAAAGTATTCTTCGTGACCAACCCGCCTTATGGTGAACGTCTCGGTGATAAAGCCCAGAACCGTTCTTTATACCTCGGTTTATCAGCTTTACTGCAAAAGAATTTCCCGAATCAAAAAGCGGCAGTGATTGCATCCCAAGTGGAACAGGCCGATGTGCTGGCGTTCAATGATCCGCAAATCCTGCGTTTGATGAATGGTAAATTGCCGATTTATATCCGCTTCGGTACGGTTAAACCTGCGGCGGTGGTACGTCCATTCCTAGAAAGCTGGCAGCCTCAGCAGTTTGAGCCGATTGAAGGTGCGATGGAGTTTGCCAACCGTCTGACCAAAAACATGCAAGCTCTAAAAAAATGGGCAGTCAAGGAACAGATCCATTGTTTACGTCTCTATGATGCAGACTTGCCTGATTTCAATGTCGCAGTAGATTTGTATGGCGAGCGTTTGCATGTACAAGAATATGCGCCACCAAAAACCATTGATCCGGAAAAAGCCAAGAAACGTTTCAACCTGGCCTTACAGGCCATTCGTGCCGTGACCGGTTTGGGCCGTCATGCGATCTTTATCAAGACCCGTGCACGTCAGGAAGGTAAAAACCAGTACACCAAACAAAGTACAGCATCCAAGCGTTTTATCGTTCAGGAAGGTCAAGCCAAGATTCTGGTCAACCTGACCGATTATCTGGATACCGGTCTGTTTCTGGATCACCGTCAAATGCGTTTACGTATTGCACGTGAAGCAAAAGGCAAACACTTCCTGAACCTGTACAGCTATACCTCAACGGCAAGTTTACATGCTGCTTTGGGTGGTGCTGCAAGTACAACCAGCGTCGATCTGTCGAATACTTATTTGAACTGGTCTAAAGAAAATTTTGTTCTGAACGGCTTAACCGTGGATCATGCGGATGAACAGCATCAGTTCTTTGCCTCTGACTGTTTCGAATGGCTAAAAGAAGGTCATGAGCAATATGAGCTGATCTTTATCGACCCACCAACCTTCTCAAACTCGAAGAAATTCTACGGGACCTTTGACGTACAGCGCGACCATTTGTCCCTGTTAAAACGTGCGATGAACCGCTTAACCACTGATGGTACCTTGTATTTCTCAAATAACTATCGTGGTTTTGAGATGGATGAAGAAATTCTGGCCTTCTTTGATGTTGAAGAAATTACCCAGGAAACCATTGGACCTGACTTCAAGCGGAATCAAAAGATTCACCGTGCCTGGAAAATCCGTCATCCGCAAGTGTAATTTGATGATGAATTAACTGTCTTTATCACGATTGATATCTTCTTTATTTTCCCTGAGCTGAGTTTTAAGCCATGCTTTAAAGCTCGCCGCAACAAGAATACAAAAGTGTTGCAATGCTCGAAGTTAAAAATAAGATTAAAAAAAACCCAGCCTAGGCTGGGTTTTTTGTTGCAAGGAGAAGCGGTTTAGTTAAGTTTCATTTTTTCAAAGATTAACTCACCTGCTTCAGCTTTCACCAGAATGGTATCGCCCGGCTGGAACTCTCCGCCCAGGATTTTCTGCGCCAGACCATTTTCAATACGCTGCTGGATTGCACGTTTCAGGGGGCGCGCACCATACAGTGGATCAAAGCCAGCATCGATTAACTGATCGAAAGCACTGTCATCTACCGACAAGCGCATATCACGTTCTGCCAGACGTTGACGTAAACGGTTCAACTGGATATCGGCAATACCGCGAATCTGGTCTTTTTCCAGCGCATGGAACACTACCAGTTCATCAATACGGTTAATAAATTCTGGACGGAAATGTTCCGATACCGCATTCATCACCACCGTACGGACTTCTTCTTTTGTGGCATTACCGCCCAATTCACGTACATCCTGCGAACCCAGGTTCGAAGTCATGACGATCACAGAGTTTTTAAAGTCCACTACCCGGCCTTGCGAGTCAGTTAAACGGCCATCATCCAGTACCTGTAGCAAGATGTTAAATACGTCCGGATGCGCTTTTTCGACTTCATCAAACAAGATCACACTATACGGTTTACGACGTACGGCTTCAGTAAGCACCCCACCTTCTTCATAACCGACATAGCCCGGAGGCGCACCAACCAAACGGCTGACCGAATGTTTTTCCATAAATTCTGACATATCGATACGCACCATGGCATCGTCGCTGTCAAACAGGAAATTCGCCAAGGCTTTGGTCAATTCTGTTTTACCGACACCCGTTGGCCCCAGGAACAGGAATGACCCACTTGGACGGTTCGGATCTGACAGACCGGCACGTGAACGGCGTACTGCATTGGATACCGCCACCACGGCTTCATCTTGCCCTACTACACGGTTATGCAGGAATTCTTCCATATGTAGCAATTTGTCACGCTCGCCTTGCAGCATTTTCGCAACCGGAATACCGGTCGCAGCACTCACTACTTCAGCAATTTCATTGTCGGTGACTTTGTTACGCAGCAATTTTGGCGTTGCGCTTTCATCGGCTTTTTCAGCCAGTTCAAGCTGCTTTTGCAACTCTGGTATCACGCCATATTGCAAACGCGCGGCCTCGCCCAGATCACCTTCACGTTGCGCTTTTTCAAGTGCTGTACGTGCCTGATCCAGTTTGATCTGTACGTCTTTATTGCCTTCGACCAGCGCTTTATCTGCACGCCAGACTTCTTCCAAGTCATGATATTCTTTTTCAACTGTGGCGATCTGATCGGACAAGTATTGAATCTCAGCTTTGGCACCTGAGTCTTCATCTTTTTTCACCGCTTCCAGCTGCATTTTTAACTGAATCAGACGGCGTTCCAGTTTATCTAAAGCTTCTGGCTTAGAATCGAGTTCCATTTTGATGCGCGATGCTGCTTCATCAATCAGGTCAATAGCTTTATCCGGCAACTGACGGTCAGTGATATAACGATGTGACATTTTCGCAGCAGCAATAATGGCTGAATCCAGAATCTGTACCCCGTGATGGGTCGCATAGCGATCTTTCAGACCACGCAGAATCGCAATGGTATCTTCCACGCTTGGCTCATCCACCAGCACTTTCTGGAAACGACGTTCCAGCGCTGCATCTTTTTCAATATACTGACGATATTCATCCAGTGTGGTGGCACCGACACAGCGCAGTTCGCCACGGGCCAGCGCAGGTTTAAGCATATTGCCGGCATCCATCGCGCCATCACCTTTACCAGCACCCACCAGGGTATGCAACTCGTCGATAAACAGGATGATTTCGCCTTCGTGTTTGGCAATATCTTTCAGAACGGCTTTTAAGCGCTCTTCAAACTCACCGCGGTATTTGGCACCGGCCAGCAAAGAACCCAGATCAAGTGATAAAACACGTTTACCTTTGAGTCCTTCAGGCACTTCACCATTGATAATCCGCTGCGCCAGACCTTCGACGATTGCAGTTTTACCGACCCCTGGCTCACCGATGAGTACCGGGTTATTTTTGGTACGGCGTGATAAGACCTGAATGGTACGGCGGATTTCATCATCACGGCCAATCACAGGATCAAGCTTGCTTGCCAACGCACGTTCAGTTAAATCAATGGTGTACTTATTCAGTGAATCACGCTGATCTTCATGATTATTGCTCATGACTTTTTCATCGCCTCGAAATTGATTAATCACTTGGCCTAAAGTCTCTGCCTTTACGCCAATACTATTTAATAAGGTTTTGGTATTTCCGGTTTCTGCCAGCGCCAACAGCACCCAATCCGTAGATAAAAACTCATCTCCGGCTTTTTGCGCAAAGCTGTCTGCCAGATGCAATACTTTTGCCGCTTCAGGACTGAGGTTGATATCTGCTGATGGATTGGTCAGGGTTGCCGCATTGCTCAATGCTGTTTGCAGCTTGGTTTGTAGCTCACGCAGATTAGCACCGGCCTGTTGCAGCAGGCTGACATTGGATGCTTCATCCATCAAGGTGGCCAAGATATGGATCCCATCAATGGAGGTATGATCCTTACTCATGGCTGGTAAATTTTTCAAAACGCATTCTTGTTATTCCTCACAACAAATTTTCTACTTGATGGATATATGGGTGCACTTGATAAAATTTCAAATCATTTTTATATATTTTTCAAAAACTTAATATAAACATTTAGACAGTCTTTAATAATAATATTGGTGTAATCAAATCATATTTCAAGTGAGGTTAGAAGAATTTTTAAGGTGAAGATAAACAATTCATATTTTATTTAATTTACTCTGCTATTTTTCAGCTTAGTAGAGAATAGAGAGATATTTTTAGTACGGTTGCAACCTTCCTAGTAATCGCAATACTTCACTCAAACCATGTTCTTTTTGCATCAAGGATCTTGGCGTTTGATGATTCAAAAGCTTGTTAGGTGAATTGATAAAATGGCGCATCCAGCTCAAGTCTCCACCATGCAAGCTAAATAACTTTTGATAGATATTTACTAAAGCTATAGCTTTTTCGCCTGCTGTAGTATCTGGTTCTAATTCTTTTTCATTTATAACCAGAGATAATTCCGCCTCAGATAAACCCAGAATCAATGCAAGTTCGAATTCTTTCAGTTGCAACTGCTCAGCTAAGTTGAATACTGCTATAGCTAATACTTGGGATTTAGAAATACCTGTTTCACTATTCATTTTTATCAAATCATCTTGATGCGTCTTATTTCGATTATGCTGCTTTTATTGTTTTCCGGCCATGTTGTTTATCATCAAATTTAATTTCTCATAAAATTAAAACACCCTCGCTTGGAGGGTGCTTTAAAATAACAACACCATGATTATGGTGCCGGATTCGGTTGCTGACGGTGAATTGCCTCAATACCTTTCAGTATTTCCTCAGACAGATCAATTTCAAATGCCTGAATATTTTCTTTCAGCTGATCCAGATTGGTGGCACCAATAATCGTACTGGTCACAAAGAACTGCTGCTTGATAAAGGCCAAAGCCAATTGAGTGAGACTTAAGCCATGCTGTTCTGCCAGCTGGGCATATTGCTCGGTTGCCCATTCACTTTGCGGATTGCTATAGCGGCTAAAGCGGGAGAATAGCGTTACACGTGCATTGGCAGGACGCGCACCATGACGGAATTTACTGGTCAGATAACCAAATGCCAAAGGTGAATACGCCAACAAACCTACATTTTCATATCGGGCAATTTCTGACATGCCAATTTCATAAGTACGGTTCAGCAGGTTATAGGGGTTTTGCACGCTGACGAATTTGGACAAACCTAATTTTTCTGCGAGATGCAGGAACTTCATCGTGCCCCACGGGGTTTCATTGGAAAGGCCTATATAACGGATACGACCTTTTTTAATTTCATACTGCAAGGCAGTCAGGGTTTCTTCGAGATCTGTGACGGCACGATTTTCTGCCGCTTCAGCATTGCCATAACCCAGCTTGCCAAAGAAATTGGTTGGGCGTTGCGGCCAGTGTAACTGATACAGATCAATATAATCCGTTTGCAGGCGTGACAACGACTGGTCAATCGCTGCTGAAATTTCATCGGCAACAAAACGGGTTTTTCCATCCCGAATATGACTACCACCTTGCGAGGGTCCGGCAATTTTTGAGGCTAAAAAAAGTTTGTCACGGCCACCACGTGCAGCGATCCAGTTCCCGATAATACGCTCGGTAGCACCTTGCGTTTCGGGTTTTGGCGGTACCGGGTACATTTCCGCAGTATCCCAGAAATACAGTCCCTGATCTAAGGCATAATCCAGTTGCTGAAAAGCCTGTTCTTGCGTGTTCTGCTCACCAAAGGTCATGGTGCCCAAACAAATTTCTGGCAAAAGAATGCCGGTATCCGCCAACGGTCTGAATTGCATAAAAACATCCTGTGAATTTTATTCAGTGAATTGAGATTAAGTGGGCTATAGCCTATCGGAATTATAAGGGAGACTTAAATCATCTTTTCTGAGAAGCTTGTTCTAAATTTTTATGTATTGAGTAATGACGCATAAAAAAAGCAAATCCGAAGATTTGCTTTTTAATATCTGGATTATTCGTCTATGGCACCATCTGCCACTGCTTCAGATGCTTCTTCTAATGAAGCATCAAAGATCAGGATGGCTTTACCATCGGTTTCGATCATGCCCTGCTCTTCCAGGGTTTTTAGTACACGTCCGACCATTTCGCGGGAACAGCCAACAATGCGACCAATTTCCTGACGGGTAATACGGATCTGACGACCATTTGGCAAAATCATCGCTTCTGGCTGTGAAGACAGGTCGATCAGACAACGTGCAATCCGGCCTGAAACATCAATAAATGCCAGATCAGTGACTTTACGTGTGGTATTTTTCAAACGACGTACTAATTGAGCAAATACCGCATAGCTCAGATCAGGATATTGCTTGCTGATTTCGTGAAAGTTTTCATAGGTAATTTCGGCAATTTCACACACATCACGCGTACGAACTTCCGCAGTACGTTGTGGATTAACCTCGAATAGACCCATTTCCCCAAAGAAGTCACCCGCATTTAAATAAGCCACGACAATTTCACGATCATCATCTTCACGAAGAATGATAGATACAGACCCCTTCAGAATTAAATATAAAGATTTAGATTCTGATCCTGCATCAATGATCGTGGTACGTTTTGGATAACGATTAATATATGCACGTTTTAACAGTGCTTTCACGGATTCTGGTAATTGCCCCGGAGAAAGCGCATCAGTGCTTAATTGTGAAAAGTTTGAAGTCATGCTAACAGTTCCGATTATGGATAATTTATAGATCGCACAAGACCTAATGTGAACTTGTCACACAGTGGGATTGAAATTCCGTATCAACCCAATTTATGTTAGTGTACAGTTACTTGACAAATTTATAGCTTTTTTTAGGTAGTTGCAATGCAAACAAGCGTTCATTGGTTAGAGAATGTTGCTTTTGAAGCAAAAACTCAAAGTGGTCATAGCCTTATCATGGATGGTTCAGCTGAATACGGTGGTGAAAACCGTGGTCCCCGTCCTATGGAACTGCTTTTAACGGGTCTGGGCGGTTGTGCGTCTTTTGATATTGTTACCATTTTAAAGAAGGCTCGTCAGGATATTACCGATGTACGCTGCGAATTAAAGGCTGAACGTGCAGATACAATTCCGGCAGTATTCACGAAAATTCACTTGCATTTTGTAGTGACCGGCAAAGCGATTAAAGAGAAACAGGTCGCAAAAGCCGTAGAACTTTCTGCTGAAAAATATTGCTCTGCCAGCAAAATGCTGTCTGATGGCGGTGTTGAAATCACCCATGATTATGAAATAATCGAAGCAGAATAAAATCTAGATTCTGTAAAAAAAGCGGCTGGAAAAGCTGCTTTTTTTGTATCAGAAAATTACCTTTTCTCAGAACCGCTGAACTGAATACTGATTGCCATCTTCAAAGCTCAAGATATTTTCTGGAAATCTTAAGGCGCCGAGTCGATGTCTGAACGCGACACCCTGTTGACGATCGAGATAGCGTTTACCCACTGAATAATCCACACAAAATACGTTTTGTTGCTGTCCATACCATTGCAGTGCATCGATCGATTTGAGTAAACCGGTTTTTTCTTCAGTAGATTTAAAGTTCCGCCAATAATGTCCAGTAATGACTGGAATTTGGTCGGTATAGCTGTCCCACCATGGCACGCGGTCGATCATCCGCCACCTTCCACCGGCATAAATCGGTTCTAAGGCGATTTTTTCCGCACCAGAAGTAATGACCCGAATCGGATTGTGCATTTGCTCACGTAGCTCTTTTTCTGCGAGATGTTGCAATAAAGGTAAAGTTGCAGCCGGGTCTTTGAACTGGTGTTGGTAGCGTTGCTGCTCTATCTGGATGAATTCATTAATACCTAAGGCTTGCAGATCCAGCGCTGTATGTTGAACGAAATCAGCATAGGCTTCGCCAAGCGAAGTAAAACCAGAATTGCGTAATTGATCAATTGATCCTTGATGCCAACAGGCATGTACAACACGCAGCTGCTCCGACTCCAAGGCCAACGGTAAGCTATTTAAAAAATCCAGAATCCATTGTCGATCTTTGATTGAGGCTTGGATCGAATCAAAAGGTTTCAGATCATCCTGATGCGGTGAACCAAAAAACCAGCCATTGCCTTCCCGCAAAGTATCGGTCAATAGGTTCAATTCATGATTACCCATCACACATTGTGCATAGCCTTCATCTACCAGCTGTTTGACGCGTTTGATCACCGCAACACTGTCTTGCCCCCGGTCACATAGATCACCGACAAAAATTAGTTTGCGCTGTTCTGGATGATGACCATTCCGGTCATAACCTAATACCTGGATCAGTTGTTCCAGCGCGGCAATCTCACCATGAATATCCCCTACGATGTCCACGGGACCAGTGAAAGCCTGCTGTATAAATGAGTACTTCATTTATGCATCCTGAATTAAGTCTAAAACAGAATATATCCCTAATAAGTATCCTTTAAATTTATGAAGATCTGAATACAGAATGAATCATCATTTAAATAATTTAACCCGAATCACGGATAAGAAATTGACTTGAAAAATAAGAGGACTAGAGCCATCAGTTGAGTTACCAAACCAAACTCACAACTCTAGTCCTGATGTTCAATAGTACCGATTCTGCTTAATTGATGATTTCTTTCTTAAATTTGAAGCAACTTATTGGAAGTTCCTCAAACAAAGTCATCATTCTCTAAGAATCAGAAATGCTCAGCTCACAATTTCAGAAATCTGCTTTATCACCATTTGGTACAAATGTTCTCATTTCAATAATTTCAAAGCCTTTTTTACATGGCTAAAGCTGGATAAAAGCTTTTTATTTAAGCACTTGCCTTGCTGCCAACGCATGATTCACTTGATCAATAGGCATGAATTAGCACTACGTGCCCTGTATGTAGCTTTGATGAAAGGCAAAGATAAACAATACTTATAGATTGATTCAACAACGCTACCTGTTTGTAAAAATCAACGTATTCAATGCCATAAATCATTAGCCCAAATCGCATCACGTGGCAAAAGTTCTATGGGTTGGTTTTATGGCTGTAAATTACATATCGTGATGAACCAATTTGGTGAAATTAGTTGTTCTACTTTATCGAATGGACATGTTGCTGACATAAAAATGGTTGAGCAATTGGTTGATGGTTTTGCATCGCTTCAAACAGTTCATTTACGCTGACTTCCTGAATCCGGCTTTTTGCATTCTGGATCAATTGCTCTGCAGTTTTCATCATTTTCATTCTTCCTCGGCCATTAAAATTATATTTTGTATAAACGATGCTCAGGTAGATTGAAAGCGTTTGAGTTGAAGTTCCAAACCGGTTGGTTTAGCCCATGAGTGCTGAATAGATTAAATACATCGCCACTCCAACCACGGTAGTGGCAAATATTTTCTGTACCTTGTTACTGTCAATCCGCTGCATCAAACTGCGTCCAATTAAGCCATCCAGCACGTGTGCAGAAATACTGACCCCACCAATCAGGAAAATAATCATCAGGGAAGTCGCAACGATACTGCGCATATCAAGGTCGGTGAATTTACGCAGGGCTGGAACAATTACCCCCCCAACCCCCAATAGACCGGTTAATAAACCTGCCACGATACCAATACCTGCCAGGAACGAAGCAGTTTTGACATTCCAGATCAAACGACCGGTGGTTTGATTGACCTTACACGGTGCATTGCCATGATCGGTCACTTTATTAAAGAAGATCCGGTAAGCCACAATCAGCATCACCAGACTGAAAGCCAGCGTTAGCCAGACCGGAGAAACGATATCAGCCAGATGTACGCCATAACGGGCTGAAGGAATACTGATCAGCGCGATCCAGAGCGCAGCACGATAACGCACAATACGCTTGAACAAACCCTCGAACGTTCCGACCAAGGCGGACAGCGTGACTGCAAGCAATCCCACCGGCGCAGCTTGGGCCACGGTCCAACCCTGACTCGCCATCAGTGCCGGTACAGCCAGAATGCCGCCACCGGCACCAGTCAAACCCAATAGCACTCCGATAACCAGCCCTTCAAGTATTAATGCCCACATCGCCCTCTCCCTTATCCACAAAAGTGATTCAATAAAGGTTGAACTTTTTGTTGAATCACGACACAAGCTTATTTGAAGTAGTTAAGAGGAAGCTTGAGGTAAGAAACACCATTTTCTTCTGGCTCAGGAAACTGCCCTGCTTTCATATTGATCTGAATCGCCGGTAGAATCAGCTTAGGCATATTGAGTCCTGAATCTCGTTGATTTCGCATCTGAGCAAATTCAGCTTTGCTGACTCCCTGATGAATATGAATATTCTGTGTCTTTTGTGTCTGGATATCAGATTCACACACATACGATTCACGTGTTTCAGGCAAATAGTCATGACATAAAAAGACCCGGGTATCTTCTGGCAACTGAAACAGGTTTTGTACCGAATCATAAAGCTGTTCTGCGCTGCCTCGCGGAAAGTCACAACGTGCTGTACCATAATCTGGCATAAACAGGGTATCACCCACAAAAACCGCATCACCAATCACATAACTCAGACAAGCAGGCGTATGTCCCGGTGTTGGAATGTTATAGGCCTTCAATGTTCCGATTTGGAACGACTCATGATCTTCAAATAAATAATCAAAGAGCTGCTGGGCATTCCATTGTTTAATATCCAGATGATAAATCGCGCCAAAAGTTTCCTGTACAATGCCAATTTTCTGGCTCATGGCAATCTTGCCACCTAACTCAGCTTTAAGATATTGCGCTGCAGTCAGATGATCAGCATGGACATGGGTTTCGAGAATCCACTCAACCGTTAAACCCTGCTCTTTAATATAGGCAATAATCTTATCGGCATGAACAGTTGAGGTACTTGCCGATGCCGGATCATAATCCAGAACGCTATCAATAATAGCGCAGGCTTTGGTCGCCGGATCACGTACAACATAACTGAAGGTATTGGTATCTTCGTGAAAAAAATCTTTTACTATAGGTAAGTTTGACATCGTTAAGCTCCTGACCATTTACGGTGAATCCATACACCCACCAGCATTGCTACAATAAAATAGAGCACTTGATAGTGGCCCAAACCGATCAAGGTGAAACTTGGTGCCGGACAGATGCCTGCAATGCCCCAACCTGCACCAAATAAAACCGCACCCGTGATCAGTTTTTTATCTATCTGATTATTTTTAGGTAAATCAATAGGTTCATTAAATACTGTTTTTGGTTGCGCCGTACGTAATGCTTTCTGGAAGGGAATAAAGGCCACAGCAATCGCGCCCATCATGACAAAGGCCAGACTGGCATCCCAATCGCCAAACAGATCCAGGAAATCGAGTACTTTTTCCGGATTGGACATGCCCGATACCATCAGCCCCACAGAGAACAGCGCACCAAATAAAAAGGCAAACACATTTTTCATTTTAGAATGCTCCTGTGATATGACGGATAATATAAACAGCGACAAAACCTGCAAACATGAAAGTCATGGTCGCGATGATAGAACGCTTAGACAGGCGACTGATGCCACAAATTCCGTGACCACTGGTACAGCCCGAACCCAGACGTGTCCCAAAGCCCACCAGCAGACCTGCCACAATCATCATCAGTGGGCTGGCATTCAATTCGATTTCAGGTTGTACAAACAGACCATAAATAAACGGTGTGAGGATCAAACCTAATAAAAACCAGATTGCAGGTGTTTTAAACATGGTTTTTGAGTTTAAGACTTGCCCAATCAAACCACTGATCCCTGCAATACGGCCATTGACGTAAAGATAGCCAACTACAGAAAG
>SPVA01000009.1 GCA_013530545.1 Acinetobacter lwoffii | reverse complement strand
ATGAAAACCCCGGTGCCCGATTATCTCCAGCATGTATTAACGGTCTGTCATGATAATGATCAGGGCGCTTTGGCTGACTATATCCCTGAACTGGCAGCGGTAGATCCAAACAAGTTCGCTTTGGCGCTGACCACGGTGGATGGCACGATTTATTCCACGGGAGATGATGAAACCGAATTTACCATGCAGTCGATGTCCAAGCCTTTTGCCTATGCCTTGGCATTGCAGCATTTGGGAATTCCAGCAGTACTGGAAAAGGTCGGCGTTGAACCTTCAGGAGAGGCTTTTAATCAGATTTCGCTAGATAAAGAAACCAATCTTCCTAAAAATCCAATGATTAACTCGGGTGCGATCATTACGCATTCTTTGATTCCGGTACAAAAAGGCATTTCACGTGCGGAATGCTTACGCCGTTTTTTAAGTGAGCTGGCAGGACGTCAACTGGAATTCGACAAGCAGGTGTATAAGTCGGAAGTCAAAACTGCATTCCGGAACCTGTCGATTGGCTATATGCTACGTACCGTAGGTGTGCTGGATTCGGATCCGGTAGAAATCGTCAATGGATACATCAAGCAATGTGCGATTAAAGTGACGGTCAAAGATCTGGCAAATATCTGTAGTGTGCTCGCCAATGGCGGTGTTCAGGCCAAAACGGGCAAACAGCTGCTAGAGCGTGATGTGGTGCGCCAAGTGCTCAGCGTGATGATGACCTGTGGCATGTATGATGCGGCGGGTGACTGGCTGACGACGGTGGGCATTCCTGCCAAAAGTGGTGTATCGGGCGGAATTATCGGGGTATTGCCTGGGCAGGTGGGAATTGTGGTTTTTTCTCCTAAAATTGATGAGCATGGGCATAGTGTACGTGGCGTGGATATTTTTGAGCGTTTGTCGCGGGACATGGGCTTGCATCTGATGGAAGGGACGCCATCGGCACAGACCATTTTGCAAAGTCGTTATACGGCAGGTAAGAACAATGACATTGTCGTGTATGAGCTGCGCGGTGTATTGCAATTTACAGAATCCGAAATGTTGCTGCGAATTTTGCAGGATGAGCCAGACGCTCAAACACGTATAGTCATAGACCTGACCAATTTGACTTTGATTCATGATGTGGGTGCACGCATGTTATTTGAAGGTGTCAAACGTTTACAAGCGAATGGGCACAAAGTGGTGGTCATTGACTCAGAAGGCGTATTGGGTGAGGAACAGGTGAAAGGCAATAAGCGGGTAGTGGTGACAGAAGAGTTAGAGCGCTATTTAGAGAAGTTTAGTTAGACCATGTTGATGGGGATGAGCAATGTCTTACCTTACTTGACTGATGCTTTAAGATGTACAGCCTAGAAATGAAATATAAAAAAGCCCCGACCAGTGTCGAGGCTTTTTTAAAATATTGTAAAGCTTATTTAATATGCTGGGTAATGTCCGTAAAGATCACGCCTAAGCCATGTGCACCAGCATCTGGATAGCCTAAGCTACGATCACCCACCGTACCGGCACGGCCCATACGCGCCACGATCTCTTTGGTCGATTCTGCACCTTTTACCGCAGCCTTTGCACCAAGTATAAAGTTCTCTTTAAAAGGTTTGTCTGTATTGGTAGACCATGAATCTGCACAAGGAACCAAAGCATCAATCAGGGTTTTGTCGCCCACTACAGCGCCACGACCAAATGAACGCTCACCTGTCACTTGAATGCCTTTGACTGCTGCTTGAAGCATCTCGGCAAAATCTGCCACGCTTAGAGTTTGTTTCCCTTGAATAGCTTTACTGGCCGAACGGAATGCTGAACCCCAAATTGGACCTGACGCACCACCACAGTGTTCCATAATAATCATGGAACTGTTTAGCAAGAATTCATCCATGTGCTGTGCTTGAATCAGGCTTTGCCATTCACGTTTCAGTTGTTTAAAGCCTTTGGCGACGCTCATACCAAAATCGCCATCGCCTGCATGCGCATCTAGTTCGCAGAATGGCACTTCATTTTTGATGATGCAGGCCGCCATGACATCGACCACATAACGCATGTTTTCAATCGTGAATTGTTCATTTTGAATTTCAGCATGTTCAGGCTGAGTTTCGACTTCTGTATTGGCGGTTTGTTTTGCTGCTGCGTCTTGTGCTGCAAATTCAAATGGTAGTGCAGGCGAGCCATCCAGTTTAAATGCTGGAGTATTGGCTTCCGCATCCAGATAGGTTTTCAGTTCATCATCCACAGCAAGCAATGAAACCGATGCACCGTTCATGTCGATACTGGTCATGTAGTTGCCAACAAATGTACGGTAAATCTTGATGCCTTTACGTGCCAGATGTTCGCATACATCATTGTTAAACACATACAGTTCTTGCATTGGTGTTGAACCAAAGCCATTCACCAACAACGCAACTTCTTGCATGTCAGGACGGTCAAGAAATAAGTCATCGACCATACGTTGTGCCATTTCTTTCGATGGCAAGATTTTTTCACGACGGATGCCGGGTTCACCGTGGATACCGACGCCGTATTCCATTTCATCATTCGCCAAGGTGAAGGTGGGTGTACCTTTCGCAGGAACGGTACATGAGCTATAAGCAAAACCTAAGCTAATCACGTTATCTGCCGCTTTTTGTGCGACGGCTTTAACTTCCGCCAGCTCTAAACCTTTTGATGCTGCTGCACCTGCAATCTTATGTACGAAGATGGTACCAGCAACGCCACGACGACCGACCGTATAAAGGCTATCTTTTACCGCGATATCATCTGCTACTTTTACATAATCGACTTTAATGCCATCTTCCTGAGCAAGTGCTGCACCATTCTGGAAATTCATCATATCGCCAGAATAGTTTTTGATGATCATCAAAACGCCTTTGTCTGTTGCCACATGTTGCAGGGCTTTGTAGACCTGAATTTGAGAAGGTGATGCAAACACGTCACCACATACAGCCGCGTCTAACATGCCTGTACCGACAAAGCCCGCATGTGCAGGTTCGTGACCACTACCACCGCCACTAATCAGTGCCACGTTATTGTGTTTTTGTTTACGTGAAATGATTTTATGCGATTCGGTAAATGTCAGTTCAGGGTGAGCAAGGACAAAGCCTTTGCACATTTCGACAACCAGATTTTCAGGGTTGTTGATGAGTTTTTTCATGGAGGAAGGCCTTCACGTATTCTGGGAGATGTGTAAAGTCTTATTATTATGGAAATGTTTGAAATTTGCTGACTTAAAAATGTAAAAACAGATGATTTTGGGGTGAGCGGTTAGAAAAGGGGCTAAATTTGGTATATAAGTTAATTTATATGAATCCCCCTAAATCCCCCTGTGATAAAGGGGGACTTCCCGCGAATTTTATGATGGTTTTGGATTCGTGCTGTTGCTCCCTTTTTAAAGGGTGAGAAGCAATGCTTCGCAAGGAGGGATTAAAAAAAGAGAATAAAAATGAAACCCTATAATAAAAATTTAAAACAAGCTTCGCGGGATTTACGCAATAACATGACGGATACTGAAAAGTTATTGTGGTCAAGGCTTCGTAATAAGCAAATTTTAGATTTGCAGTTGTATCGGCAAAAACCAATTTTGAATTACATCGTAGATTTATAATGTCCTGCTGCTAATTTGGTGATTGCAGATTTAAAATATAAGTGGATGAGTTTAAGCTTTCTATAAGCTAAATAATTGATTTTTTATCAGAAGATAATTTAAATTAATTTTACTAAATTTAAAAAGCAACTCATATTATCTCCTTTTACTTATTTTGATTGTTGCTTATATAATTGTGAAAATTGTTCTAGATTTACTTTTTTCATTTCTACAAAAATTTTTCTTAAAAAATTTCTTTTTTCGATTATAGCTAGATTGTATCTTGCGAATTCCTTTATAGAAATTTTTTTATATTGTTTAGAATAAAAAAGACAGTTATATATTCTATTGATTAAAACTTGTATTTGAAAATGAAATTTATCTTCAATTTTGGTATTTTTGTTAAGTATCTCGTAATCTTTCGTATGGTTGATTCCTAATCCCTTTAAGTTTATTTTATATTTTTTATATTTTAGGATAGATATAGTCAATGCCATTAGAAATTTGGAATCTAAAGAAAGATGATTTTTTTTTCTTGCTTCATAAGATTCAGGCATGGATTTAGAATGGAGTTCACATAAATCCAATAAACACTTTTCAGTAATTTTAATTAGTTGTTTTTTGTTGATCTCTTGTTCATTATTTAATAATTTTTCATCTAATAAAATATTTTTTATCTCTGAAAGCATTATATCTTCATTAGATATATCAAATATTCTTCCATCTATTTTATTTAGTAAGCGGATCATAAATTCCCAAGCATCACAATGGAGTTGTGAAAGCTCATCTATTTCAAGAATGGATCGGTTGATTGCCGAATTTATCAATAATTTTGCTGCTAAAGAATTTTGCTCATGTGAATTGGTTATTTTTTCTAATATATTATTGTGTACAGTTTTATAGGAGTATTCTGATAACTTAATTATTTGATACCATTGTAACTGTAAAAGATTATTATCCATTTCAAATATTTCTTTTTCAGTTCTTAGATAAAATCTATTAAAAGAATTTTCTATATGATCTAAAAAATGTATTAAGCCTATATCAGGAGTATTAAATAAAACTCCCTCGGAATTTTTATTTGTTTTTAGGAAATAACCATATTTTTCTTTTTCCTTTTTAGATAGAATTTTATAGAGATCATCTTGAATTCTAATTCTTAAATTTATTCTATTTCTTACTTGAAACTTATTTTTATTATAATAGTTTCCAAGTATTAAAGATGAATCATCACTAGCTCTATAATCTTCTAAGAGTTCATTTGGCAATTCAAAGCAAAGTTTTGTATTCCAACGATTATACTCAGCTGAGGCTTTAGTAAATATTGCACGAATATCTTCTAATTCATTTGGATGCTTTTGTAGCAACTGTTGAAAAGTGGTGTCATCTACACTGAGAATATTTTGAAGAATTTGTAAAAATTTTTTCTTTCTCATAAGTGGAGGGGTGATTAAATCTTCCATATATTGTTCTATTCCAATGTAAACTTATATAGTGCCAAGTGTATGTCTAAATTCCACTTGGCACTAAAAATTATATTGCGGATGAACTTTTCGATCTACCACGATGTGCGTCGATACGATCGTAAACGCTACTATGAGCAATATTGTACTCATTGCCTATTTCTTTTACCGAATATCCTTGATTGTACAAATACTGCAGGATAGCATCTTGATCTCTTCTAGGCATGGTATTAAAGCTCGCTCTATTAATATGGGTTTGTAAAGTAGTTATACCAAAAAATTGCATGTTTCTAACTCCAAAGCAATTGTTGTTGAGGAGATTTAAAAATACATTTTTCTATTATTATTAGGGTGCAAAAATTTACCGAGTTAAATGAATAGAAAAAAACCCTCAAATGAGGGTTTTTCAAAACTATGGTTGATTAAGAAATCGAATCATCCAAATTCGGCGCTAACCAACGTTTCGCTTCATCTAGTGTCCAGCCTTTACGCTTCGCATAATCTTCCAACTGATCGCCAGAGATTTTACCCACGTTAAAGTATTCAGTTTCAGGGTTTGCATAATAGAAACCGCTCACTGATGAAGGTGGCCACAT
>SPVA01000087.1 GCA_013530545.1 Acinetobacter lwoffii | reverse complement strand
AGAATGTTGAAGGGTGCAATCTAAATTTTCAGATAAAGTCATAAAAAAAATGAGCGTATTGGCATACACTCATTTTTACTACATTTTTCTAATGTCTGCTTAACTGACTGGCATTACTCCATTTGGGGTGCTTTTTTTATATCACTCACTTTAATCAACAAAAAATAACAAGCTGTGAAGGAGAGACAACTGAGTTTTCGCTATGAGCCATCTAAGGTAGAAACAAGATTATAGATAAAAAGATGGAGGTTCAGATGTTAGAGCAACGCGCTACCTTCGAACTTTTCTTTGAACAATTGGGTCTGGATTCGAGTCCGGAAGCCATTGATGAGTTTATTAGTACGCATCAAATTGGTATGGATGTGCCACTGCATAAAGCTCCTTTTTGGAGTAAATCACAGCATGACTTTCTGATCAGTCACTGGAAGAAAGATGATGACTGGGCCATTTTTGTCGATGTGTTAAATGAACAATTACATATTGAGGCAGAGGGTTCAGGTTCCTGTGACATACCCAGCCATAAATCAACCTAAGAATTCGAATCTCAACACGCTCATAATTTAACGCTACGATGGAGTCTATTTATGCTTACGGAACAACAGTTAACTTTAGAATTATTATTTGAACAATTGGGTTTGCCTTCTGATGAAGCCTCAATTAATCAATTTACCCATACCCATCAATTGCCATCTGAAGTCGCATTGCCAGATGCCGAATTCTGGAGTGAGGGACAAAGTGCCTTCCTGCGTGAACATTGGCACCAAGATGATGAATGGATTGTCATTATTGACAAGTTAAATCAGCTTTTACATGTGGAAAGCGACAAACAAAGCGTTTAAATGCATTCATACAAAAAGAAACAACAAACCTAGTCAAAGGACTAGGTTTTTTTTGTCTTATCTTATAAGTTAGATCTATAAATAATTACAATTTATCTGATATAAGGAGGGCGCGATGCTCGCAAAGAACCAACCATCCTTAGAGCTCTTGTTTTCTCAGCTCGGTCTCGCCAATAGTCCTGCGGCTATTGAATTGTATGTACGCACCCATCAACTGCCAGCAGGGTTGTCCTTGCACGATGCGCCGTTTTGGAATAAAGCTCAACGTTCATTGTTGATCAGTCATTTGGTACAAGATGATGATTGGGCAATTTGGGTCGATGAACTGAATCAGCAACTGCACATGGACGCCTATAGACGCCAACCTGCCTAATCATTTTTCCTGAGCTTTTCTGATATCTAGAATAAGACGATATAACTTGCATTAAAAAACGCCTCATCTGAGGCGTTTTTGTTCTTTGGCTTAATGCATTTTACTTTTTAATATTTTGTTAAACCATTCGTGCTGACGATAATCATTAAATGCATGATGCTGCTGTAATAATTCCAGCTCAAATTCGGCAGTCATAGTGTATTTACCTAACCAGTGACGGGTCAGGGCCGGCTCATTTTTACTGGCGCTGGCATAGGCCAGGAAGAAATAAATATCGCCATGTTCATAACTCGCCATTGGTTTTAGAATTTGCTGGGTAATCAGGGCGAAATGGTGCTCTTTGGTCAATTCAAAGAACATCATATAGGCCTTGGCCAGATGCAAAGATAGGTTGATATACATGCGCAGCGGCATTTCTTCAAATTCTACCCGTCCTTGTTCCAGCAACACTACAGCTTCTTGCAGGAAATGTCGCTGTTCCTGACGCAGTTCACTTAAAGTCACCAGCTGTAAACGAAGATCAGCGCGTTCAAGCGTTAATTCCGGCGTATTGCCTTTTAAATACAATTGGTCAGTTTCACCCAGACGTTGAATAATCTGTTTGGTTGTTAATCGCATCAACGCAATCCTCATTTCTCAATAATGGCTATATGAGGTTAAAAATTAAAATTTAAAGCGGCAGCGCGTCTTAGAGCAGTGAGGTATCACTTCTTAGCCAGGCGGTAATAGATAGACGTTGCTGTTTAGAGATTAAAACTTCATGTAATAAATCGCTCTGGAACAGCGCCATTCGGTTTGGTTTTGGCTGGATAATATGCCACTGGCCCTCTTTATCCTGCAGGCGCAGTTCACCGCCCCAGTCCTTCTGCCATTGGTCATGTAAATAATACACACTGGAAATCATCCGGCCATTTTTACTTTGGGGGTTGTCACGGTGCAGGGCATAGAACTCACCCGCGTGATAGCAAGCGAAATGCGCTTCGACATCTTTGATGCCTAAATAAAACGCGCGGTTTAAAATTTGAGAAAATTGTTGAAGGGTTTGAATGTGTCGGTGGGAAATTTGAAATTCAGGTTGTAACCAAAGAATATGATCACTACGGATGTTGTTAACGACACCATTTTGAATGGCTGCATTACGAAATTCGTTTAAGTGGCTTAAGCATTCTTGACTCACTGCATGTTGATATTCGCTAGAGTAAGCATCGTCAACAATACTAAAGCCATGTTGATCTAAATCATCTAAGATTTGATCAACATTCCAATCCCCTGGGATGATAACTGCTTCCATTTTTTCAATTCTCGATAGTGTGGTAAAAAAAGGTCCGCTATTTTAGTGCAATAATCGTTTCTGAACGAAATAGTTTTTCATGTTAAAATAGCAATTGATCTTAGGAATAATTGAAACATGAATTACCGTCACTCTTACCACGCAGGCAACTTTGCCGATGTCATGAAGCACGTTTTATTGCTTCAGTTGTTGACTCGACTGAATGCAAAAGACAAACCTTATCGCTATGTAGATACACATGGTGGTGCAGGTAAATATGATTTATCGACTGCCGAAGCGCAAAAATCAGGTGAGTTTTTAAACGGTATTCATCGTCTTATTAAGCTGGATGATTCGATCAAGCGTAATGCGCCCGAAGGCGTACAGCAATATTTGAAAATTGTTGAAAACATGCGTGAAAACTTTGGTAAGGGTGCTTACCCGGGTTCACCGTGGTTTGCTTTAGAAGGCATGCGTGAGATTGATAAAGCGACCATTTTTGAAATGCAGCGCGATGTATTCCAGCAACTTCGTCATAATATTTTTGACAAGCGTGCGGGTTTGCATGAACGTGATGCATACGAAGGTCTGTTAGCGGTTATTCCACCGAAAGAAAAACGTGGTCTGGTGATGATCGATCCGCCGTATGAGCTGGAGCGTAAAGATTTCCCGCAGTTGGTCGAACTGCTGGTTGCCGCGTATAAGAAATGGCCGACAGGTGTATTCGCCGTTTGGTATCCAATTAAAGACCGTGCCATGATTGAACGCTTCGAGAAGAAAATGTTCAAGACCGGTATCCGCCGTCAACTGGTTTGTGAAGTCTGTGTATGGCCGGATGATACTCCAGTAGGTTTGAACGGTTGTGGTTTGCTGGTGATTAACCCACCTTGGAAATTTTCTGAAGATGCTGATGAAGCATTACAGTGGTTATTCCCGCATCTTCGCATGAGTGAAAATGGTGGTCACGCTGCAGTTCGTTGGTTAGTGGGCGAGTAATTTTTTCAAAGATCAGGTCATAGCTAGGATCGACAAGAATGACAAATATAAGCAAACCGGAACGCGACTCTTCAACTGAAGTGCCTTTTGATGGTATCACCTTTGAGGTGGAAGAAGAGGAGCATACTCAGGAAGGGCAAAAAGTTAAGCGTCGAGGCATCTATCTATGGCCGAACCTGATTACAACGGCCGCGTTGTTGTCAGGTTTCTACTCGATTATTGCCAGTATGAATGGTGATTTTCAGCAAGCCATTTACGCAATCTTTATTGCGGCATTACTAGATGGGTTGGATGGACGTGTGGCACGTGCCATTGGTGCACAAAGTCCATTCGGCGAACAGTTCGATTCTCTTTCTGACATGCTGGCTTTTGGTGTGGCTCCCGCTATTTTGATGTATAGCTGGGGCTTGAGTGATTTGGGCCGTATTGGTCTGGCAGCCTGTTTTGTTTATACCGCGTGTGCTGCGTTCCGTCTGGCACGTTTCAATGTACAGATTGGCGTAGTCGACAAACGTTATTTTATCGGTGTGGCCAGTCCTCTGGCTGCCATCATGATTGTGTCGTTGGTCTGGGTCGGTCTGGATTTTCCAGAAATCTTTGATATTCGTGAACCTTCTCTTCAGGTCATTAATGCAGTGGTCATTATTGCGGTGGGCTTGTTGATGATTTCCAATATCAAATATTATTCATTCAAAACTGTAGAACGTAAACGGGTTCCATTTTTTGTCCTACCAATTGCCGTATTCGTCTTTGCAGCGATGACTTATAATATTCCTGTTGGCATTCTGGTCATTTCTATTCTCTATGCCTTGTCTGGTTTTGTAACCACCTTTATGGCAAAAAGATCGAGTACATTATAAAAATATAAGGAGTCTGAGATGCGGTTTCTTCAAGATTTTTTAGATCGTTCGAAACAGCTGAATCAGACTCCTACTGTTTCGCGCTATCCCGCCTATCATGGCCCTACCTCAAAATATAAAATTATTCATCAAGGATTAATGATCCCCGGACTTCCGGCACCGCTCTATTATTTAAACTTTCTGAGTATTATCGGGCAACCCAATGCGCCCATGCTGGCAAACCCCAGTGCAATCGAAACCACAGCCTTAGATACCGCCACCGTGATTTGCAGTTCGAGTCCGCATATGGTGGGGCAATTGCATCATTATTCGGTCAAGCAGGACTGTCATTTTAAATCGGGTCTGTTTCAGTTTCTGGATCGGGAGCAATTGAGTGGAAGTTTTCCAAATTTTCGTTTGCAGCGTTCTGACTCGGAACTCAGTTTTGATTTAAATATTCAGACCACTCAACTGATTTCTCATTTTACCCAAATGCGTTTTTCCTTGGCAGATCACTGGTCTTTGTTGTGTCATTGTCAGGGAACGGTGAACTATAAAGCGCAGCAGTATACGATCGATGGTCTTGGAAGCTTTGAATACGCGCGGAGTTTTAACTTTCCTTATCTACCTTTGGCCTTCCTGACTTATCAAATTATTAATCTCAGTGAAAACAGGCAACTGTTGTTGGCGCAGATTCGGGATGGTTTTAATCGTATTGTTCAGTCGCGGATATATCTCCGTGATTTAAAAAACATGCGGACCCAAATGTTCGATCGAAAAGTTTATTTTAAAGTTCATCGTGTTTATCCGTGTGTCACGACACCCAATCGGCAAAGTATGTATTTGCCGCGCGAATTTGAATGGTGTTATGAAAATGCAGACGGTACTTGTATCTGGGTACAAGGTCAAAGTCGTGGAGATTTTAAATTTGGCCTGGCAGCGGGCTATGTAGGAAGTTTTAGTTATCAAGTGAAAATAAATGAAGAAACCGAAAATGGGGAAGGGGGTTATTGTGAATACATAGATTGCCGGCCTTTACGCTTTCAAGAACAGAATAAAACTGAAAAAAGATTAAGTCATTTATCCAATTCAGTCCCTTTAATGCTCAAGAAATGAAGAAAAGCGCGATTTTTGTAGAATAAATAAACAATCGTGATGATTTTGCTGAATTATTTAAAAATAAGGGTTGTATTGGGTTGGGAATCCTGTAGAATGCACATCCATCGGCGGTGATGAAGATTAAAACTTCTGATAAAACAGTAACTTAGTTGAGTTTGATTGGGTTGGGTTTTATTTGATAAGTTTAAAAATAATCTGATTTACTGGTTGACTTTCTGAAAAGAAAGCGTAATATAG
>SPVA01000098.1 GCA_013530545.1 Acinetobacter lwoffii | reverse complement strand
TCATCTTTCACAACGCAATACCCTATTTCATGTAAACGGTGAACCGTTTTATATTTATGACAGGCTTATTACAAAGACTAATTATGACAGTATCATTGCAGAAAGGGAAAAACTGCTGATATTCGCAAAGATTTGTGACAAATATAATGCAGAAACTTGTTAAAAAATCATAAATTAATTTTACTCATTTCCGTAGTACAGCATAAATATTTCATTCACTACAGAAAAGATGGAAACCTATTAAGCACAGGATTTAACAGCTATTTTTTCTCGGAAAATGACTCGAGCAGCGCCAAAAAAATCACACTACAAGACGATAAAACTTCCTCAAGCGAATGTTTAAAACCGCTCATCACCCAACGAATAGCAATTTGGGTGACATAGCCATTTAAACCGGTCGACACCAGTGAAATTTCCTGCTCGCTGCGATTTAATTGCGGCATCATCAACATGACGAAGGCATGAATCATGCGGTCGAAACGTGACATGGTTTCATGGATGGTGGCCTGATTATGCAGTTCCTGCACCAGCATGGCATCGATATAAATGATCCGTGCCATGCGCGGATTATCACGCAGGGTAGTGAGCAGCGCAGTCAGACCCGCTTTGATCATTTTTTTTGGATCGGTCGAGGCTTGCATCATGGCCTGCATCACATTCTGTTGCAGCTCATCAATCAGTTTCAAAAAAATGGTCTGAAACAAATCTTCACTTTTCTTGAAAGATTCATAAAAATAACGTTCGGTCAGCTTGGCCTCATTGCAAATATCTTTCACTGTCACTGAAAAAAAGCCGTGACTGCCATAAGCTTCAATCCCGGCTTCAATCAGCTTTTCACGACGTGCCTGCTGCCGTTCAGCCATCGACAGTCCTTTAAACTGACGTTCCTTGGTCTTGGGGGGGCGTGATTTTGCTGCTGAATCGGTTGAATCAGTCATAAGGCCTGTGTGCTCATCTGTATGAAGATTTCGAATATCTTAGCAATAAATCACGCTCAGACCTATATGGAAATTCTGCCTTGAAATTTGGCCTCTAAGGACATGGGATAATTATTGACAATCTATATTGTCAAAACTATATTGAGGATCTGTGCTAACTCCTGAAACAACAGAACAAGATCCTGCTGTCATGGAAGGGCAGTGGTTTACATAAGGAAATTGAATGAAAAATTTTAAAAATAAAGTCGCTGCGATTACCGGTGCAGGTTCGGGTATTGGCCAGCAACTGGCAGTATTACTGGCTCAGCAGGGTTGTCACTTGGCGCTGAGTGATATCAATGAACAGGGTCTGGCGCAAACCGTGGAATTACTCCAAGGGACTGATGTTCGTATCACGATTCAAAAAGTGAACGTGGCTGAATTAGAACAGGTGCGTAGCTGGGCGGCACAGGTGGAACAGGATCATGGCAGTGTCAATATGATCTTTAACAATGCCGGCGTTGCACTGGGTTCAACCGTTGAAGGGGCATCTTATGAAGAACTGGAATGGATTGTCGGAATCAATTTCTGGGGCGTGGTTTACGGTACCAAAGAATTCTTACCTTTGATCAAGAAAACTGGCGATGGCCATATCATCAATATTTCCAGCCTGTTTGGTCTGACTGCTCAACCGACCCAGTCTGCTTATAACGCAACCAAATTTGCAGTACGTGGCTTTACTGAATCCCTGCGTCAGGAACTGGACATGGAAAACTGCGGAGTCAGTGCACTGTGTGTGCATCCGGGGGGTATCCGTACCAACATTGCCAATGCAGCAAAAATGAATAACAGTCTGCTAACTTTAGGTATGAATCCGGAAAAATCGGCCCGTAATTTTAATAAATTATTGCGTTGTCCACCTGCAGAAGCCGCTCGTCAAATTCTGGAGGCGGTACAAAAAGACAAGCGCCGTCTGCTGATCGGTAATGATGCTAAAGCAATTGACCTGATTCAGCGGATTTTACCAACCGGTTATCAGCATGTCACTGCACTGGCGACCCAGTTTGGCAAAAAGAAGAAAAAATCTGCTTAAAAAATTGCAGAACAGACCCGCGAAAGCGGGTTTTTTATCGCTGTAATAGGGTCTATTTTTTGCGACTAAGAGTGTTAGCTACTGTAATACTTCTAGGTACATAAAACCTTGCATCTAAATCAACGCTTCAACCGTTTTTTTCTTCCAGACAAACTGATAATACAGTCCCTGCAAAATACACAGGCTGACAAAGGCCAATGCATAGGCATACCAGATACCTTCTAGGCCCCACCACTGACTAAAAAGATAAGCGGCGGGAACTTCAATACAGAGAATGGCAAAAATATTGATCAGCATTGGTACGGTTACCGTACCACTTGAACGCATGATCGAAGCAAAAATGGCGCTGGCGCCAAAAAACAGAATTGACCACAGCACAATAAACAGCAGTTGTTGTCCCAGTACTACAACCTTAGGATCGGTAATAAACAGCGCCATCAGATATTTGGAGAACAGATAAGCCAGAATCACCAGACTGCCGGTAAACAGGATATTCATACTCAGTGCAGTCCGAGTAACTTTATTCAGCAGATCTGATTTACCTGCGCCAATCGCTTGCGCACCAAATACAGATGCGGCAATCGCAATCGACAAAGCCGGAAATTGAATATAATTTAAGACCTGATTGACTGCGCCATAGGCCGCTGTTGCTTCTGCACCATAGCGGTTGACCAGTCCGACAATTACCAGTCCGGCAACTGAAGTGGTGACCATTTGCACACCAGTAGGAACCCCCAGTTTCAAGATCATTCTGCTCAACTGAGGCTGATGACGAATATTTTTTAATAAGGCCCAGTCCAGTCTGAGCGGATGTTGCCTATGATTTAAATACAGGATTAAAAACAACAGGACCGCCAGATTTCCAAGAATGGTGGCAATCGCCGGCGAGATAATGCCCATTTTAGGAAAACCAAAATAACCGCCAATCAGGACCGGTGTCACCACCACCCCCACCCCAATGGTAAGTGCGGAAGCAAACAGGGGGGTGGTACTATCCCCAACACCGCGCAAGATGGAAGTATAAATAATATAGATAAAGATTAAGGGACTACCCGCCAGCATCCACTGCACATAAGGCAGGGACAAATGCATTACATCCGGATCTGTGCCGAGTGCCAAGAGAATATTCTCAGCAAAAATTACCCCGAGAAGCGCAATCAAACTGCCGCCAATTAAAGTCATAAATAAAGTTGAACCGACCACACAGCGCACTTTTTCTATATTTTTTCCACCCCAAGCCTGTCCAATCAGTACGGTAGAACCGGCAGACAAACCAATCACAAAGGCCATCAGACAAAACAGGATCGGGAAAAAAACGGCAACAGCAGCAATCGCATTCACTCCGAGCATTTGTCCCACAAAAACCGTATTGATCGTGCCGGAGAGACTTTGCAGGATATTGGTCGCAATCAA
Organism: Acinetobacter lwoffii; assembly: GCA_013530545.1. Taxonomy (GTDB): domain Bacteria; phylum Pseudomonadota; class Gammaproteobacteria; order Pseudomonadales; family Moraxellaceae; genus Acinetobacter; species Acinetobacter lwoffii_G. The sequence goes on along the minus strand of SPVA01000098.1, from coordinate 6,343 downwards.
TGGCAGCAGAAAAACCAGAAAGGCTTTCCATAAATTCTGTTGATGAATCAGTGAGTGCTGTGCCATGCGACATCCTGTGATTGAATTATCATCTATTTGTTGATGCAGCTATTATTCGGCAGAATGTAAAAAAAAGCCTTAGCTTTTAAGTAACTAAGGCATTTATTTTATGAGATTTTTAGTTAAAAAATGAGTTAAACCTTTGAAAGAATTTGACCTGCCTGGATCAGAGTTTGTTCTTTTTTTGCAAAGCAGAACCTGAGCAGACGTAAATCGGCAGGAGGGTGCTGGTAGAACGCGGAGACTGGAATCGCGACAATCCCATGTTGTTCTGCCAGAAAATGGCACATGGAAAAATCATCGAGCTCAGGCCGAATCTCTGAATAATCTAAGTTCTGAAAATAAGTCCCTTGAGAAGGTGTCCATTTAAAGCGTGATGTTTCAATGGATGAGTTAAATAAATCCCGTTTGTTTTGATAGAAAGAGGACAGTTTAGGTATATGCTCAGGATGCAGTTGACACCGCAGAAACTGGCAAACTGATAAATCTGTCTGAATATTTTCATCAGTGCCGGTGCAGCAATGCAAAATCCGGTTTTCCAGCCAGTGACATGGAAGGTTTTACCAAAAGAGCCAATCACGAAGCTACGCTCGCGAAGTTCTGGAAATGACCATGCCGAATAGTGCTGAACGCCGTCAAAAACCAGATGTTCATAGACTTCATCCGACAGCACCACAATATTGCGCTCGCGAATCAGCTCGATCAGCTGTTGCCAGTCTGCCTTGGACCAGACACTCCCACTCGGGTTATGCGGAGTATTCACGACAATCATGCGGGTACGGTCATTAATGACATCTTTGACCTGATTCCAGTCCACAGAAAAATCAGGATGCTGCAAAGCAATATGCACTGGCTTTGCCCCGACCAGTTGTACCGCAGGGCCATAACTGTCGTAGCTTGGATCGAAAATAATCACTTCTTCCCCGGCGCGTACCGTGGCTTGAATGGCACAAAAAATCGCAATTGTCGCTCCAGGGGTAATCGTGATTTCTTCGACAGGATCAATCATCAGTTGATCACGCTGCTGATATAGATCTGCCACCAGACTTCGCAAGACTGGCAGACCATCTCCCGGAGCGTACTGGTTAAATCCGTTCTGGCTGGCCCGGTTTAAAGCTTCAATCAAGGCGGGAGGTGCTGCAAAGTCCGGAAATCCTTGAGAAAGATTCAAGGCTCCCAGTTTTTGTGCCAAGGCAGACATGGTGCTAAAAATAGTCACGCCCAAATCAGGTAATTTAGAAGGGAGTTTCAGCATGTCCTTGGCCTTGAAGAATGAGATTTGAATGAGTGTAGCAGCAAGTTCAGTATAGGATAATCAGAAAAATAGGGAATATTGAGCAATATTTTTAATTAAGATATACCACATGCAATTTAAGATTTTTAATTGAAGGGCCATAAATTAAAGGCCTAATTATGTGAAATGCATCGTGAACTGGACGAAATGGATAACTTTTCCTAAAATCTGCCGCACAATAATAAAGCTTAAAATTATAACTATAAAATGCCAAAACCTATCCATATGCTGCTGGAACAGCTCGGGCTTAAGCGACAGCATCGTGCGCTACATTTACAGTTTTCACATCCTCCTTTAAATCATCAGGTTTTGATTCAGCGGATTGAGGGTCAGCATCAGATCAATCAAGGCCTGCAGGCTGAACTGATCTGTCTTTCCACTCATGCTCATATTGCCTTGAAACAGTTTATCGGCTGTCGGGTGGCCATTGATCAGGTCACAGACCGGGGTGAACTTTTCCGGACTACGGGCATTATTGCTGCAGCCAGTCAAGGACAGAATGATGGAGCTTTGACCCTGTATAAACTGACGCTAAATGATCCGACTGCACTATGGCAGAAGCGCCGTAACAGTCGGGTTTTTATGAACAAGACGGTGCGCGAGATCAGTGAAATCCTGTTCAGTGAATGGCAAAACAGAAGTGCGTTATTCGCGGCCAGTCTCAGCCTGGATTTGACAGGACTCAGCCGGGACTATGATGTCCGACCTTTTGTGATGCAGTCTAATGAATCGGATTATGATTTTCTGACCCGTTTATGGCGTAGCGAAGGAATTAACTGGCTGATTGATGAAAAGCAATTAACTGTACCTGTATCAGCCAGCGAGATTCAAGCTCAGCTTTTAAAACTGGTAGATCATTCTCAATGTTTTTCAGCTTTAAAACGCCGTTCCATCCGGTTTCATCGCAGTCATGCCACCGAACAGCTGGATACGCTGACCAGTCTGATCGCGATACGTCAGCTCAATCCGAATATTACCCAGACCCAGCGCTGGCACGCCCAGCAACTTGCCCAGGATCAAAGCCACCCTTTTTTCAGTAATCATCATCAAAGTGATATTCACGCAAATGCCACTCTTCAGCTTGAAGATGCGTGGAACATCAGTCCGGCTTGGACCGGCGACTTAAATCATGAGGATCAGGTGACAGCATCTGGTATAGCTCAACTGGATCGACTCAATCAGCAGCTCAGTGACTATCATGCTTTGCAGTCCAAATATTTTAAAGCCAGTAGCAGCGTACGAGATGCTCAGGTCGGATACTGGTTTGAACTGCAACAGCATCCTGAAATTGATCAGCATCCTGCCCATCAACGTGAATTTCTGATTTTAGCTAAGCGGTTTTATAACCAGAATAATTTACCCAAAGATATTTTATCGCAGCTGGACAGTTTGCTTGAGAAGAGCGGTTGGCAGATGACACAGGAGGAACGACAAGCCAATGAACTACAGATCGTGCGCCGTGAAATCCCGATTGTTCCTGAGTATCAACCTTTCATTCATCGGCCTGCTGCATATCCGCAACGGGCTCGAGTGGTCGGACCTGAAGGTGAAACGATTCATGTCGATGCATGGGGACGGGTAAAAGTTCGTTTTCTGTTTACCCGGAGTGAGGATCATCAGCATGATGGCGGTGCCGGCAGCAATGACAACGATAGCGATTCTGCCTGGGTGGATGTTTTGACCCCTTGGGCGGGTGAAGGCTATGGCGTCAGGTTGCATCCACGAATTGGCGAAATTGTGGTGATTGACTTCTTTGAAGGTGATATCGACCGGCCCTTTGTGGTGGGGCGGATTCATGAAGCAGAACGGCATCCGACCATGTTTGATGCGAAGGGAGAACTACCTGCGACCAAAAAACTCAGTGGTATCCGTTCTCAGGAGGTCGATGGTGATGGATTTAACCAGTTGCGTTTTGATGATACCCCTGAACAGATTAGTGTGCAGTTGCAAAGTAGTCATGCAGCCAGCCAGCTCAATCTGGGAAATCTAAGCCATCCTAAAGATAGTGAAAGCAGCGATGGTCGGGGAGAAGGTTTTGAACTAAGGACAGACCAGTGGGGTGCCATACGTGCAGGAAAAGGCTTATTAATTTCCACTTATCGGCAAGACTCAGCCACAGGCAATCACTTGGAGGCTGACTCAGCCAAAGAACAGCTTGAATCGAATCTCAATCATAGTAAAGCCTTGAGTGATATTGCTGAACAACAGCAGACTGATCCGCTACAATTTTTTGATAGTTTAAAACAGTTTCTGAATCAGATTGAAGCTGAAGATCAAGCTAAGGCCATCGTATTTAAACAGGCCGTAATGTTATTAACTGCACCCCAAACGATTGCACTGAGCACAAATGAAAATATTCATTTATCCGCTGATCAGCAAATCAATCAGAGTGCAGGAGAGAATATTCATTTTTCAACCCAGAAATCTTTGGTTGCTCATGCACAGGACCGGATCAGTTTGTTCGCTGCTCAAGAGGGTGCAAGTCTATATGCTGCTAAAGGTAAAATTGAGCTACAAGCCCAAGATGATGCAATTGAAGCGATCGCCCGCAAGGTAATCAAGCTTATTTCGACTGAAGACAAGATCGAAATCACCAGTCCGAAAGAGATCGTACTGACCGCTGAAGGGTCTCAAATTAAGATCAATGGTGGTGGAGTAGTGGTCACAACTGGTGGGAAATTTGAGTGTAAGGCAGGGCAGCATTTGTTTGCAAAAGGTCAGAATATCGTTGCACAAAGAATCGGCCTTCCCAAAATGGAGACTTTATTTAGTAATAAAATTAATTATCAATGGGCTAGCTCTTCTGCGGGAGAAAAAGAAATTTTTATTCTAAATAAGTCGGATGGGAACTTAATTAAAACTAAGAAGTCTGTATTAAATGAAAATAATCAATTAAGTACTTTAAGATTCTATACCTCTCAACCCACAGATTTCGTAGCTTTAGGATTTAACTCTTTACAAACTCATCTCATTCAAGACTTAAATAATGAAAGTATTGATGAACTATTGAATGAGATAGAAGAAAGGGATTTAGAGGATGATGTATATACTAAAGAGGATGTCGAATGATGGGCAATTTAGTTACCATAACATCAAAAATTTATGATGCTTCAGGAAAATATGTCATTAATTTAAAAGTTAAATCACGCTATAAAGGTTCATCGAGAGAAAATACAAATAAAACAGATAAAGATGGTTTATTTATATTTCAGGGTTCACCAAATCGAACTGTGGAAATTTTAGCTAAGCCACCTAATATGGAAGATTATATCGTTATTAAAACGATTGATTCTTCAATCATTTCTTCTAGAAAGAATCCTGTAAAAGTATCCTTGCCTAAAAGTATAGAGGAGTATCATAAAGAAAAAGTGATGCCTACTACAAAAGGTATAGTTACGACTTTATTTAAAATAATAGACTGCAATGAGAAAATATTAACGAGTTTCCCGGTAAAATCTCGCCCTAAAGGAAAACAAAGTTCATTTGAACGTCATACCAATGAGCAGGGCATTGTAGAGGTGGTATCTTCACCTAATCGAGATATTGAAATTCTAGTTTTGACTTCAAATGATGAGTTTGCTCTAAAAGGTGCTGTTAACTCTGAGCATGGCTCTCAAATACCAAAAATAATTAAACTAGATGAACCCTATGAAAACTTTAAAAGTGAATCAAATATCCAGCTTCTAGATAGAGAAGGAAATAGTTATATCGTTGAAAATACAAAGATCGAGATACTTTATTTGGGAAATAAGATAACAAAAATTTCAAATACCTCTAATGGGAAATTTTCATTTCCAAGCATGATTGGGGAAAAAATACAGATCACGGTATTTAAACCTGATGGTAATCCCTTGGAACCGAAAACTCATGTGGTAAAAAGGATTAAAGAAGATTCCATAAAATTGAAATTAGATGTAGATATTATTAAGGGTGGTACCGAACAGAATAAGCCGACCCTAGATAAGAATATAGAGAAACTCTGTACAGCAGAATGTATCGTAGAAACATATACTTTTGAAACTTCTTTAGGAACAATGGTTATTTCAAAAGAATCTCTTGATTCAATTTTAAAATGGGAGAAATACGAATCTAAACCTTATGTACCTAGTAAGGGAAAAGATGGTAAAAGTGGTGTAACATTAGGATATGGTTACGATTTAGGACATCAAAGTCTTGAACAAATTAAAAAGGATTTAAATTTTTATTATACTTCGAGTCAAATTCAACGTTTATTAAAAGCTCAAGGAAAAAGAGGTTTGGCAGCACAAGCATTAGTAAACAGCCTTTCTGATATTATTATAAATAAAGATAAAGCTTATCAGATGGTGATGATAGTAAAAAAAAGGTATGCGGAGGATACATTAAAAGTTTATCCAGATATTTTAAAATATCATCCTCATTGCCAAGGAGCTATTTTATCGCTTGTATATAACAGATATATAGGTTTGAAAGGAGATCGTCGTAAAGAAATGAAAGAAATTCAAGATGATCTTAAAAAGAATGGAAAAAAGGTTCCTTTATTCTTAAGAAGTATGAAACGACTATGGACTACAAAAGCTAATAGAGGATTACAGGCTAGACGGGAAGATGAAGCAAAAATTTTTGAAAAAGGATTAAAATGTGAATGCTATAAGTAAACTTTTTATTCTGAATATTTTATTTATTTCTTTAAACTCTTATGCAGTGTCTCCTGAAGACTTTTTATATCAGGATGCTTTGAAAATACAGTGTAAAGAAGGAAGTCCTATGCAAGAGGATTTAATGTATTGTGTTTCAAGAAGTTATTTAGAGTCAGATAAAAAATTAAATATAGAATATAGAAAAAGAATGAAAATATTAAAAGGAATTAAAAAAGAAAAATTACTAGCGATGATCCTAGCCAAAATAATGGACAGTACTTCCCTCTAAAGATAACGTAACGTTAACTTTGGAGATCCAAGAAATGGCCAAACGTTTTAGTCCTGAATTTAAACAGCAAGCAATTGATTA
>SPVA01000102.1 GCA_013530545.1 Acinetobacter lwoffii | reverse complement strand
CACAATATCTCAAAGCTGAGTTAGGTGGCAAGATCGCCATGAGCCAGAAAATTGGTATTGTTCAGGAAACTTTTGGCGCGATTTATCATCTGGATATTAAACAATGGAATGCTCAGCAGCTCTTTGATTATTTATTTAAAGATCATGAGTCGTTCCAAATCGGAACCTTGAAGGCTTATAACATTCCAACACCGGGACATACGCCTGCTTGTCTGAGTTATGTGATTGGTGATGCGGTTTTTGTGGGTGATACCCTGTTTATGCCAGATTATGGTACAGCACGTTGTGACTTCCCGCGAGGCAGCGCAGAACAGCTTTATGATTCGGTACAAAGCCTGTTTCAGTTGCCAGAAGATACGCGGGTCTTTTTATGTCATGACTATTTGCCTGAAACACGTGAATCCTATGTGTGTGAATCTGATATACAGACACAAAAGACACAGAATATTCATATTCATCAGGGAATCAGTAAAGCTGAATTTGCTCAGATGCGCAACCAGCGGGATTCAGGACTCAATATGCCTAAGCTGATTCTACCGGCAATTCAGATCAATATGAAAGCAGGGCAGTTTCCTGAGCCTGAAGCCAATGGTGTTTCTTACCTCAAGCTTCCTCTTAACTACTTCAAATAAGCTTGTGTCGTGATTCAACAAAAAGTTCAACTTTTATTGAATCATTTTTGTGGATAAGGGAGAGAGCGATGTGGGCATTAATACTGGAAGGATTGGCGATTGGTGGCTTGCTGGGTCTAACCGGTGCTGGTGGCGGAATTCTGGCTGTACCGGCACTGATGGCGAGTCAGGGTTGGACTGTGGCACAGGCTGCACCGGTAGGTTTGTTGGCAGTCACGCTGTCGGCCTTGGTCGGAACGTTCGAGGGTTTATTCAAGCGTATTGTGCGTTATCGCGCTGCGCTCTGGATCGCACTGATCAGTATTCCTACAGCGCGTTATGGCGTGCATCTGGCCGATATCGTTTCTCCGGTCTGGCTGACGCTGGCTTTCAGTCTGGTCATGCTGATCGTGGCTTATCGAATCTTCTTTAATAAAGTGACCGATCATGGCAATGCACCGTGCAAGGTCAATCAATCGACCGGTCGTCTGATCTGGAATGTCAAAACGGCCTCTTTCCTGGCAGGTATTGGTGTTGTGGCAGGTTTATTAACCGGTCTGCTTGGCGTGGGTTCGTTGCGACTTCCCTGATGATTATTTTCCTGATTGGTGGGGTCAGTATTTCTGCACACGTGCTGGATGGCTTTCAATATCCTGTTTCGGTTACGCTGACCTTTGTCCTGGCCTGTATTGTCGGGATGTTAATTGGACGCAGTCTGATGCAGCGGATTGACAGTAACAAGGTACAGAAAATATTTGCCACTACCGTGGTTGGGGTGGCGATGTATTTAATCTATTCAGCGCTCATGGGCTAAAACAGCCGGTTGGGAACTTTAACTCAAGCGCTTTTAATCGACCTGAGCATCGTTTATACAAAATATAATTTTAATAGCCGAGGAAGAATGAAAATGATGAAAACTGCAGAGCAATTGATTCTGAATGCGAAAAGCCAGATTCAGGAAGTAAGTGTAGCTGAACTGTTTGAAGCGATGCAAAACCATAAAACCATTCTGATTGATGTTCGGGAACCGGATGAGTTTCAGGCGGCAGCCATAGACCGGGCGGTGAATTATCCGCGTGGTGTTTTGGAAATGAGAATTCACCAGCATCCTTTAGCCAGTCATCATTGCGATACCCAGCAGGCACTGGAACACCTTAAAGATCAGCCGATCTATTTGATCTGTGGTACGGGTGGACGTTCCGCATTGGCAACCGATACCTTACAAAACATGGGTTTTACCCAGGTCAAGTCAGTTCAGGGTGGTTATCAGGCCTGGCTAGAGCAGGGCTATCCGGTAGAAAAATAAGCCGTTGAATAGGTGAACAACCGTATTGTTGAATGTGAGAAGCAGTGATGAAATACAAAGAATTAACCCAGAACATTTCAGGCAGTTTAAGAACCTTAACTCAAGATTCACCTGATTTAATGAAAAGTTTCAATCAGTTGTCCCAGACCGCAATGCGTGATGGTGTGATTGATCCTAAAACCAAGGAGCTGATTGCCTTGGCGATTGGTGTCGCATCACGTTGTGATGGTTGTATCGGCTTTCATGTCAGAACCCTGGTCAAAATGGGCATGACCCTGCAGGAGCTGGAGGAAGTTCTGGGCGTTGCGGTATATATGGGCGGTGGACCTTCATTGATGTATGCCGCAAATGCACTGGATGCCTTTAAAGAATTTTCCGGCTGATTGGATAGTCAAGTAAATGGAGGGATGAAATGAGTCAGCACTGGAATGAATTGTATGCCCAGACGCAGGACCTGTACGGCACAGCAGCAAACCTGTTTATCCAGGAGGTTACGGAAAAAATCCGGATAGAAGGTAAAACACTGGCAATTGCTGAAGGAGAAGGAAGGAATATCCTGTACCTGGCTGAGCAGGCAAGACAGCATAATTATTCTTTTTCGGCAGAAGTCTGGGATTATTCCGATGTTGCCTTGAAGCATCTGTCTAGCAAGGCCGAAGCCACAGGGATAAAGCTCGAACTCAAAAATGTGGATTTAACAGCAGCGAAATGGCCGTCCGAGCGTTATCAAAACGTGATTTGTGTATTTGGTCATTTCGATACACAAACGCAAAAACAGATTTTAGCAGGCATAAGAGAATCTTTGCTAAACGGTGGATGGTTTATCGGTGAGCTGTATTCCAAGGAGCAGATCAACTACCAAACCGGGGGGCCTAAAAATATCGAATATTTATACGATCCTCGATCCATTCTGGACGTATTTGGGCAGGACCATCTCCATCATTTTTATGTGGGCGAACAAGAAAGGCATGAGGGAAAATTACATTGTGGTAAATGCCATGTTATTCAATTTGCGATACAAGTGAGGAAGTAGAGAATAAGTGAATTGTTAAATGTGAGAGGGCGTTCAAAAATTCTGTGTCAGCCAAATTGGCTAGAGTTTAATTATTATATCATCGAGCCTACCTTCAAGGCCCACAATACAGCAGTGGAGACTGGCAAAGATTCTGTCAGAAGCATAATTTGGTTCTGAGTATGAGTCGCAGAGGCAACTGTTGGGATAATGCTGTTGCTGAATCCTTTTATAGTAGTTTAAAGAAGGAAAGAATTAAAAAGAGGATTTATAAAACATGAGAAATGGCCCGTGCGGATGTGTTTGATTATATCGAGATATTTTACCATCGGTAGGCGTCATTCGCATCTCGATGGAATGAGTCCAGAAGCATTTGAGATAGCTTCAAAATGAAGCTACTTCATGTCTAGGATACTGGGAACAGTCCAAGCTATAGGATTACCCACAGTTTATTGTTCTAATTGATAATATCGTACAAGCTGATCTTTTATTTTAAATCCCTAAAACCACCTGATACGGTTTAAAACCCTCTAATACAGCCTCGGAAACTAATTGAATAAAAGCTTCAGTTTTCCCATAAGCCATCCACTGATCAAGCGCTTCATAGTAAGCTAAGCGATTTTCTACAGTAATCACACAAGGTGGATAACCAGCTTTAAGTAATTCTAGGTTCATTAAAAGACGTGATGTGCGACCATTGCCATCAATGAATGGATGAATGCCAACAAAATCAGCATGTACTTTGGCTGCACGTTCAATTGGATGGAGTTTATGTGCGTCGCTGTTATACCAATCGATCAGTTGAGCCATCTTGTCATTTAATAATGTGTAATCAGGCGGGGTAGACGTAGCACCTGATATCAGAACGTTTTGCTGACGATAACGTCCAGCATTATCATCAATATTCTTTAAGATAAGCTGATGGATATTACGAATTTGCCACTCAGAAAAAGGCTCCTCTTTCCGAATGATATCTTCAACATAGTAAATTGCATTTCTATGGTTGATCGCTTCGAAGTGTTCTCTTAATGCCTTTCCACCAACAGTAATTCCTTCGAGTACTACTTTTGTTTCTAGCAGGGTGAGGGTATTACCTTCAATTGCATTTGAATGATAGGTCCAACGGACAATAAGATCTTCTTGTAAATTTTTTACAATTGATAGAGAAAGAGGGCGATGTTGATCTAATTTTTTCTTTAAATCATCAATAGTTTCAAACATTACCTTATCCCTGAATTTGTCTTAGTCGATAATACATGAAAAAAGAAATATCAGAAATGTAGTGATATATCATTACATTTTATTGATTATAAAAGTAGTAATTGGAAGGCTTCCAGTATTCTAGACACAAGACAGCCTTATTTCGAAGATACATTCTTGTTCATTTCACCCATACATCTATGGCATGTTGTAGATGACTAGTTTTGACATAAAGCGTTGCACCTGATGGACCTGCCTGAAATTTAGCAGCACTATTGAGGGGAAGACGGACCCACGAACCTGCTGGATATATTTCAGTGCCGCAAAATAATTGACCTTTAATAATGAACAATTCAATCCCTTGTTCTGATTTCTCTACGAAAATTTGATCAGGTTCTAGCTTTTCTAAATAGGTCTGCTCATGTTCAGATTGAAATAGCGGGCATATCATCCGACGTTGGGTAAGCTTCCAATTCGCTAAGTCATTGGTGTTAATCCGGGTTGGTTCTCTCTCATGTTCAGTCATTTGCATCAGTTTCACAAAGATTAAACAACCTGCTTTACTGGAAACCCGATGAGTTGAATGATGGGGGTTACGTAAATACCAGCCTGCCGGATAATCATCTTCAGCATTCTCGGTAAAAATGCCTGACAATATGAGGACTTCTTCACCCAAAGGATGTTGATGTTCAGGAAAGGCAGATTCTGGTGCGTATTTCACAAGACTAGTTGCACGTGCTTTCTCATCGCCAATACGATCAAGCATCATTCTATCGACTTCACCTCCTGGAGATTTTACCCAATGGTAATCCTCTGGCTTGATGATGACGGGTTGTGAGAAGTCGGCATGAATAAACATAATGTTGTCCTGTAATGAAGAAACCTACGTATTTTAACGAGAATGCACAGGTTTATTTTAAAAGAAATAGCGATTAGTGAGCTCACTGTTTCAGAAAAGATAAGCATGTTGATAGCAGATATTACTCACTAAGCTATGAAATATTAATATTTTAGAGTTTAATCAACTGTGCTTTGTTTTTACATCAATGAGGAATGGCATGAAATATCAACCGCCTTATACGATCACCTCTAAAATTATTCACTTGATTGCACAAATTAGTGAATCAATAGGGCGTTTGACTGCATTAACTCAAATCCAAGATAGCCTTAAATTGCGAAAAGCCAATCGTATTCGAACGATTCAAGGGTCTTTAGCGATAGAAGGAAATACCTTGAGTACAGAGCAAATCACAGCGATCCTGAATGGCAAGACCATTATCGCTCCACCTAAAGAAGTTCAAGAGGTACGTAATGCCCTAAAGGCATATGAAGAAATTCAAGATTGGAATCCTGATCAAGAATCGCATTTGCTGAAAGCACATCAAATATTGATGACAGGACTGATTGATGAAATTGGACAGTATCGTCATGGCGGTGTTGGTGTGATGTCAGGGGATCGAGTCGTGCATATGGCTCCGCCTGCAAATCAAGTCCAGCGTTTAATGAGAGAGTTATTACAGTGGTTGGCTGAAGGTAATGAGCACCCATTAATTCAGAGTTCAGTATTTCATTATGAATTTGAGTTTATACATCCATTTGCTGATGGCAATGGGCGGATGGGGCGTTTATGGCAAACTTTAATCTTAAGCCAGTGGAATCCTATTTTTCTCAACATCCCTGTAGAAAGCTTGATTTATCAAAACCAAAAAGCTTATTACGATGCATTGCAAGCGAGCACAGATCGTTCAGATTCTGCACCTTTTATTGAATTTATTTTGCAGATGATTCTAGATGCAATACTTAGTTCTGATGCCAGCGATCAAGATACCGCTCAAGCTAGCGTACAAGTTAGCGATCAAGTTAAACGTCTCATCCAGAATATGGAGCAGAAAGAATATAGCTTAACTGAGCTTATGGCTCTATTGGACTTGTCCCATCGAGCCACATTCCAAAAAAATTATTTAACTCCAGCATTAGAAGCAGGTGTGATTGAACGTACCCTTCCTGATAAGCCTAAGAGTCCTAAGCAAAAGTACAAATTAAAAAATTGAACTGTACTGGAGTTGATGTGATTATTAATATAATAATGAGCTAATTGAAATGTTATAACATTACATTTATTTCTAGGTGTAATTTGCTGCTATAATGCCGTACGCCACTTCAAATCCGAATTCAGGATTTGAACAATATTTTAAAGTGATTCAATGCACTAAATCTAATTTGGGTCAAAATTGGGTCAATGAATTTTTTTATTCAATAAAAGAGCTTTAAAATTAATGAGTTAGGTTTTGAGTTCAATTGACGCCACCTCCACCAAAATTATTGTTATAAATCAGCCACTTATATAAGTGGCTTTTTTATTGCCTAAATTTTATAAGCAATTTAAAAAATCAAATTATCTAAAAGATCAAATCAAAACTAGAACGAATACGCTCAATCAATAAATGCTTCGACTCTGACAAATGGGTGTTTTTACGGACCATCAGTTGGGTTTGAGCTGTGTTGCACAGTTCGGAATCAATAGTTAAGGCGACGGCCTGACCTTCTTTTACTGCATCTGCGATATCTGCATAGCGCATGGCCGAAATCCCATGTCCAGCCACCACATAATTTTTTAAGGCATAAATAGAATTGGTGGTCAGGCCAATATTCAGGTTCACTTGTAAGCGCACCATTTCACTGTCGAGTAACTGACGGAAACCGTGCCCTACGGGCATTAAAGCAAATTTATAGGCTGAAATTTCGGAAAGACAAATGCGATGTTTGAGCTTGGCAAGAGGATGACCGGCAGGAACAGCCAGAATAAAAGGTTCTGTCTTATGAGCAATGGTGCTGATGTCTGTATGAAATGGAGGGTTATACGCCAGTCCAATATGCGCCAGGCTGTCCACGATATGTCGTACCACATGCTGGGCACTCATTAATTCTAACTGGATTTCAAGATTTGGATATTTATGATGCACATGTCGAAGTAC